>JAIORY010000125.1 GCA_021107915.1 Bacteroidales bacterium
AGTAATTTTGATTATGTGTTATATCGAAATGAGGCTTGTTTTGAAATTCAGAAATTTGAAAAGATAGACAGCGTTTCAAACGCTAAAATATATCGCACTCGTTACAAACGAGCGCGAGCTGAGAATAAATTGATAAATTCCAAGGAAAATGAATAAATAACAGCCGCTAATACGCGAATAAATATTAGCGTATTAGCGGCTATTAAAATATTTAGCATAAATTAAATACAAAATTTCAAATACATGAAAAACGAAATAATTAAAATTTACACCGGAACAGAAGTTTCTGTACTCTATTTAAAAGGAATGTTAGAAGAAATTGGAGTATCTGCAATGATCAAAGATGACTTCCAATCAAGTATTTCAGCCGGATTTGTAGAAGGTACTCCTTCTGCTATTGATCTGTTTATTCAGAAATCAGAACTTAAAAAAGCAGAACCAATTATTAATGATTTTATTCAAAATAAATAAAGTTTTACGTTTCAGCATACAACCAAATCATTATAATTTTGCCCTTTGAATAAAAAGTATTAAATTTATTGGCTAATCGAAATTTTAGAAATACATAAAAAGAAAACACAGTTGCCGGAATTACAATTAATTGAAGGATGTATAAAAAACAAACGTAAATTCCAAAAACGATTGTATGAGCAATATTGTGATGCAATGTTTACCATTGCTTATCGCATTGTTAAAGATATGGATTTAGCTAATGATGTGCTTCAGGAAGCTTTTATTCAGATTTTTAGAGATATAAAGCAATTTAAAGGAAAATCAACCATCGGAGCATGGATAAAAACTATAGTAGTTAGAAATGCCATAAAAAAATTAAAAAATGAATGTTTCTTTTTATCAATGGAAAATAGCACAAATGGAGAGCCTGTTAGCTGGCCTGAAGAAATGTACGGCGAAGATTTGGAAAAAGCAATATTGTCACTACCTTCAGGGTACAGGACAATTTTTTTGTTGATAGAAGTAGAAGGCTACAAACATAAAGAAGTTGCAAAAATGTTGAGCATTTCGGAAGGAACTTCTAAATCTCAGTTGTTTTATGCTAAAAAACAATTACAAAAATTATTAAAAGATTTTATTGAAAGATGATCGAAAAAAACCGCGACATATTAAAAAAAGTATTGAATGACCTGCCCAAAAGAAAAGCAGCTAATTCAAACTGGAACGATATTTCCGGATCGCTTGATCATTTGGAAACAAAACAATTTATTTCCCAAAATGCTTCCTCTTTACCTAAATATAAAGCTCCCTCCAATGCGTGGCAAGGAATTGAAAAAGGTTTAAAAAAACCATGGTTTTCTTTTGCTTCCAATGGTTTTGTAAAAATCGGAGCTATTGCTATTGCACTATTTGTTTCATTGGTATTATTTTTACCTGATGAAAATAATGAAACTAAAAATAATTCTGAAGCAGCTTTATTGAAATCAAATGAAAATATTCAATTAAATAATAATCCCGATAAAGAAATAGAAAAACTAAAAAGCGATTATACAATTCCCGATAAGGAAAATATTAATAAAGAAAAGATAATAGCTGATATTATTGTAAAAAAATCAATTCCGCAATCCGATAATAAATTTATTATTTTAACAGAAAACAAAAAGGATAGAAAATTATATAACCAAAGTTTAACAGATAAAAACAAAAGAAAAAATAACCCCTCTCCTATTTTAAGAAAAAATGTCAGGAGAAATACTTTGCAAACTCATAAATTAAAAAGAATTAAGTCAAAAAAAGGAATTATCAGAAATTTTGGTTTAAGCTCTACTTTATCAATAAAAAATAAGAATAAATCCGGCAAACCATTTTTGTGGGATTATTACAGAAAAAAAAGTGCAAAGGATTTCTATCTTGGCGGATATTATTCTTTAATAAACTATCAAAATGTAACAGTTGAAGAAATGGAAATTCCTGAATCTATTTCTTCTTTCGGCCTTGAGTTTATCACAGAAAAACGAAAGTTATTCTTTAAAACAGCTATCTCATATTTATCATGGAAAGAAAAGGCAAAATATACTTTTATGTATAATCAAAATGAATATATCCTTTCGTATAATTATGTTGATTCTGCTTTTATGAATCTTGCTAACGGCAATATTGAATATTACACATCACTTAAAGATGTTTTTGATTCAGTTGCTCATCAAAAACCTGATGAAATAAAATATAAATATCAATTATTACAAATTCCTCTTATTATAGGATATAAAATCATCGAAAATCAAAATTTTATAATTAGTCTGAACGGCGGACTTGGCTTTGATATTCGCATCGGAGGTCAGGAATATTTACCTGTGTTTAATGAAGAACAATCTAATATTACCGGTACTATAAATTATATGGATTACCGTTTAGATTTAAATTGTCGTTTCATAAGCGGAATATCTGCTTACTACAGATTATCCAATAAATTCTCATTTTATCTCGAACCTTCATATCAGCAATATTTAAAGTCGGTATATAAAAATACAAGACTTAAAGATGTTTCATATTTTGAAATAAAAACCGGACTTGTTTACAAATTTTAACGAAGTCAGTTTGTTTATTATATTTGTTCCCGTAGGGTTTTCAGAGTTTTCCCTATACTTTCTCAGATTTTATTGAATTATCCCGATAGTTCTGCAAAAATCTGAGTCGTCTATGAAAAACTCTGAAAATCTTGATGCGAATGAATTAATAGAAGTCCCCTTAAATACAAGCATTCTTGAAAAATCTAATAGGTTGCCAAGCCTTTTTTATGGTTGGTAACCTTTTGAATTTAAAATTTAAAAAGAATTATCATGTCAAATACAACCATAAGGGAAAAACCAACCCCTTTAACTTATAAACTAAAAAAATTAAAACTATGAGAAAAAAAATTATTTTACTAGCATCATTTCTCCTTTTAGGATTTATGACTATGAATGCCCAGGATTATATTCCGATTAATGGGTATGTAACTAATGAAATTTCAGGAGATCCAATTGTATCTCATGAGGTTAACATTCTTGTTAATGACAGCACTAATTATTATAGCTGGACTGTATTGACAGACCAAACAGGTTTTTACGCAGATACTATTTATCAAACTGGATATAATATTTCTTCGGTTAGTATTTCTACTATTGATAATTGCTCGTATTTATACCACGATACAACAATTAATAACCCTGTAATTGGTGTACCGATCATTGCTGATTTTGAAATCTGTGATGATTCAACAACTAATGATTGTCAGGCAGATTTTTATTATGTCAGTGACAGTTCAAATACATCAACTGTTTATTTCTATGATCAAAGTACTCCTGCCGGTTCTATTAATTCATGGTTTTGGAATTTCGGAGATGGAACCTCATCTTCTGAACAAAACCCAACTCATTTATTTAACAATGGAACTTATAATGTTTGTCTGACCATCCAAACCATTCAAGGTCCAAATGGTAGTTGCACAAGCACTACTTGTATGGATGTTTATGTTAGTGGTGGTTCAGGTGGTGATTGTATGGCTAATTTTTACTATGCTCTTAACAACTATAACTCAGACAGTAATGTAGTTTCTTTCATTGATACAAGCATTCCTTTTGGAAACATTGAATTTTGGTCATGGGATTTTGGTGATGGAACAACTTCATCTGATCAAAATCCAATCCATATATATGCACAACCTGGCAATTATAATGTTTGCTTAACTATTAACACTTTTCAGGGTTCAGGTGGTAGCTGCACAAGTACAACTTGTCAGGATGTTTATGTTAGTAGTGGTTCAGGTGGTGATTGCCAAGCTGATTTTTACTACATTGCCGACAGCTCAAACACAAATTCAATTGATTTCATAGATATGAGCATACCAACCGGTAATATTGATTCATGGTTTTGGAATTTCGGAGATGGAAGTGCTTCTTCTGAACAAAATCCAACTCATATATTTAATGACGGAACTTATTATGTTTGTTTAACTATTACATCTGATAGTTGCACCAGCACTTTTTGCATGAATGTTCAAGTAGGTGGCTCCGGTGGAGATTGCCAGGCGGGTTTCTCATACTATCCTGATAGTTCAGACTTATATATGATTTATTTTATCGACCAAAGTATGCCTGTTGGTTGTATTACCAGCTGGTTCTGGGAATTTGGTGATGGTATAGCATCATCTGATCAAAACCCTGTTCATACTTATAATTCATCAGGAATATATAATGTTTGTTTGACAATTGAAGCATATACCGGAAATAATCAATGTACAAGTACTTATTGCGTTAATGTTATAGTTCAAGGCGGAACAAATACATATTATTTGGGTGGAAATACATTTGCCGGTAATTACCAACTCGACCTTGGTTTTGCTTATGCATATAAATCAGAAAATGGTACTATTAGTGATGTCTATTCTCAAATGATAGATACTTTAGGATATTATCTTTTTTATCCATTCGATGAAGGATTTTATTATACAAAGGTAGAACCAACCCCGGGTTCAGCATATTTTAGCGATTATTTACCAACTTTTTATGGTGATGTTGTTCATTGGGAAGATGCAGTTTTAATTAGCTTGAATGAAAATATTTTTAACGCTGATATCAACTTAGTTGGAATGGCACAAAGTAATCCCGGAACAGGCTTAATTAAAGGTCAGATAATGTATCAAGGTGGAAGTCGTGATAATACTCCTGCAAATAATATTCAGATTATGCTGGCAAATAATGAAGGACAATATGTTGGAATGATATATTCTAATGAAGATGGTATCTTTGAATTTGAAAGTCTGTCAAACGGAACTTATACATTATATGCAGAAATAATGGGTAAATCAATCATTCCAAAGAATTTTGTTCTTAGTAATGAAAACCCTGTGGTTGAAGATATTCTTATGATAATCACTGAAACTGGTATTACATTCGGAATTGATGATGTTCAATCTAAATATATTGAAAACATAAGCGACATCTATCCAAACCCGGTAATTAGTACTTTGAAAATTGATATTGTTTTGAAAGAATCATCTCAAATTGAATGTAATATTATAAGTTTAACAGGACAATATTTGAATCGTCAAATATTTGATCTATCATACTCTAATACCATTGAATTGAGAACCGGAGAATTAAATCCGGGAATGTATATTCTGGAAATTATAACGGCTGATGCTTATAAATTCAGCAAGAGGTTTGTGAAATACTGACCCCATCATATTTGATTAGTTAATTGGTTAATTAATTAAACTCCCCGGCTATAATTTGATAGTCGGGGTTTTTTATTCAATAATTTTGAAAATAATACCAATTGTATCGTAAGTAATTTGTGTCCATTTTATCATACACTATTATGCATATTGAATTAAAATTTTGTACTTTTGGATTCATAATAAATCTTTTATAGAAAACAATAATTATAAAAATTTTTATCAAGAATAATACAAAATAGCAGGCTTTGCATAAAATATATTGAGCCATTTCGGTAGAAATTAACCGTAAAGAGTGTAAATAGAAATTATATCATGGGAAATCTGAAATATAAAAGCAAAAAACAACTTATAGAGGAAGTAAAAAAACTGAGAAGTGAAATTGCTGAAAAACCTATTAAAAGCGAAGAGCATTTTCGTTACCTTGCAGATGCTTCAACGGAAGCAATATTCTTGACCAAAGATGAAATATGCATGGAAGTTAATCAGGTTGCAGCCAAAATGTTTGGCTATGATAATGCATCAGAATTAACCGGAAGATTATTCACAGATTTAATTACTACAAGAAGCAATAAAATTGCTAAAGAGCACACAGTAAAAAATTTATTGAATCATTATGAAGCAATAGGAATACGCAAAAATGGCACAAAGTTTCCTATTTCTATTCGTACTAAAACAATACCCCATAAAGACAATGAAGTTGTACGTGCTGTTTCTATTGTGGACATCACTGATTTCAAGCAGGCAAAAAAGAAACTGATTCAAAAGAATGAACATCTTGAACTGGTAATGCAGGGAGCAAATATTGGTTGGTGGGATCGGGATATTTCATCCGGTAAGGAAACATATAATAAAATATTGCCTGAATTGCTCGGATATTCACTTAACGAAGTCAAACCAAATATTGATTGGTGGAAAGATAAAATTCATCCTGATGATTTAGAACAAGTGAGTATAGATTTAAAAGAGCATATTGATGGAAAAACAGAGTTTTATCTAAATAAACATCGCTTGAAAACAAAAACGGGAAAATGGAAATGGTTTTATGTTCATGGAAAAATATTTTCGAGAGATAAAGATGGTAAACCAATAAGAATGATTGGCACACTTAGAAATATTGACAAACAATATCGAGCTGAAGATGCATTAAAATTAAGCGAAGAAAAATTTCGTAAAGCATTTTTAACCAGTCCTGATTCCATTAATATCAATCGCCTTGAAGATGGAATGTATATTTCAATCAATAAGGGTTTTACTGAAATAATGGGTTACACCGAAAATGATGTTTTAGGAAAAACTTCTCTCGAACTAAATTTATGGAAAAACCATGAGGACAGGAAGAAGCTTGTTCATGGATTAAAATCAAAAGGTGTAGTTGAAAATCTTGAGATTAAGTTTCTCTCAAAAAGCAAACAAATTAAAGATGGTTTAATGTCGGCTAAAATAATTGAACTTAATGGAATACCGCATATTATAAGTATTACAAAAGATATTAGCAAACGCAAACGTATAGAGCAAATCCAAAAGATTTTATATAATATTTCAAAGGCAGTAACTATAACTGAAACTCTTGAAGATTTAGTTAGCCAGATACAAAAAGAACTAAGTACGATTATAAACACTACTAATTTTTATATTGCCTTTTACGACCAAAAAACCGACATGCTTTCATTACCATTTTATTCTGATGAAAAAGATAATTTTTCTTATGTTTCTGCAAAAAATACATTAAGCAAGTATGTAATTAAAACAAAAAAGTCATTATTGGCAAATATCAATTTGAAGAAAAAATTTGCTAAGGAAGGTAAATTAAATTTTATAGGAAGCTTATCAAAAGTATGGCTTGGAGTACCTTTAATAATAGAAGAAGAAGCAATAGGGGTTCTCGCTGTTCAAAGTTATACCGATGAAAATGCTTACAATAAATCGGATGTAAAATTGCTTGAATTTATCGCCGATCAAATTAGTATTTTGATTTATCGTAAGAAAATCCAGGAAGATTTAGTTTCTGCATTACAAAAAGCTAAAGAAAGCGATCGTCTGAAAACAGCCTTTTTACTCAATTTAAGCCATGAAATACGTACTCCTATGAACGGCATTATTGGTTTTACAAATCTGCTGATAGAACCCGAGCTTACCGGCGAAGAACAGCATAAATATGTTGAAGTAATACAACATAGTAGCAACCGTATGCTGAATACAATTACCAATCTGTTGAATATTTCGATGATAGAAGCAAAACAAGTAAGTGTTTCTTTTTTTGAAGTTAATATAAAAGAAGAAACCCAAAGCCTTTTTAATTTTTTTAAGCCGGAGGCTGAGGAAAAAGGAATAAAACTTATATTAAAAAACTCACTTCCCGAAAAAGAAATCATTATTAAAACAGACAAAGAAAAAATCATTTCAATTTTAACATATCTTGTTAAAAATGCAATTAAATATACTCATCACGGCAACATTGAATTTGGCTATGTTTTGACAGACTCAGCAACTGAATCAGAAAAAGACAGTGTGCCTGTTGAAGCTGTTACTGAAGCTGTCGAAATTGAATTTTTTGTTAAAGATACAGGAGTTGGAATTCCAAAAGACAGGCAAAAAGCAATTTTTGACCGTTTTGTTCAAGCCGATATCGAGGATAAAAACGTATATGAAGGAACAGGATTAGGTTTAGCTATTTCTAAAGCTTATGTTGAAATGCTTGGAGGTAAAATATGGGTAAAATCAGAAGAAGGTAAAGGATCGCAATTTTATTTTTCAATCCCTTATATTAAAATTGAAAAAGAAGAATCAATAACTAAAGAAAAAAAATCTGTAATAGTATCGGAAAATCAAATCAAGAAACTTAAAATATTGATTGTTGATGATGAAAAAGATGTAAATAAGCATCTTTCATTATTGCTTAAAAATATCGGTAAAGAAATACTAATTGCAGAATCGGGAGCTGAGTCAATAAATATATTTAAAAACAATCCTGATATTGATTTGATTTTAATGGACATGAGAATGCCTGAAATGAGTGGCTATGATGCAACAAGGAAAATCCGACAGTGCAATAAAGATGTTATAATTATAGCACAAACTGCCCACGCACTATACGGCGACAGAGAAAAAGCTATTGAAGCAGGTTGTGATGATTATATTACAAAACCTATTGATAATAAAAAATTAATGTTAATGATTGGAAGGTGGTTTCAAGTTTAAATAGTTTCGAGTTAAAATTTAACCCGAAATCTGAAACATAAAAATTGAAAAATGAAACATAAAACCAACGTACAACTGCAAAAGGAGATTGAACTCTTAAAAGTCAAAAATGCTGAGTTGGAAAATGCTGATGTTAAGCACAGGAAAGACAAAGAAAATTTGCAAACACTTTTTAATGCAATGACAGATATTGTATTTGAAATGGATTATGATGGAACATATATTAATATTGCACCAACCTTTCCGGAACTAATGTTTAAGCCTTCAGATGAAATTATAGGAAAAACATTACATGAAGTTTTTCCTAAACCGGAAGCTGACAAGTTTTTGAAATTTATTAGAAGTTCTCTTGATAAAAACAAATCTGTTACCATAGAATACCCTTTAATAATCAATAATGAAACAAAATGGTTTGAAGGTAAGGCAACTCCTAAAACCAAAAACAGTGTTTTATATATTGCCCGTGATATTACTTATAACAAAAAGATAGAACAAGATATTAAAGAAAGTCAATACCGTTTCAAAGCATTTTCGGAAGCAACTTACGAAGGAATTATTATTATCGAAAATGGTGTAGTTATTGATGTAAATGAGGCAGTTTGTATGATGTTGAGTTATTCTTATAATGAGATTAAAGGTAAGCCTGCTATAAATTTTATTGCCGCTGAAAGTAAAGAACTCGCCAGTAAAAATATGTTTTCAGGTTACGACAAACCATACGATGCAATTGCACAACGAAAAGATGGCACAAAATTTCATATTGAAATTCATGGACGAGAGTACAAATATAAAGGTAAAAAAACGAGAATGACTGCCGTAAGAAATATTACAGAGCGTAAGGAAAATGAAATATTGTTACAAAAAAGCAGAGAAAAACTTCAGGCGCTTAATACCAAGCTAATTGATACTGTAAAAAAAGAAGTTGCCAAAAGTCGCAAAAAGGATCGTTTGATGATAGTTCAATCAAAGCAAGCTGCCATGGGCGAAATGATTGGAAACATAGCCCACCAATGGAGGCAACCGCTTAATGATATAGGCTTATACATTCAAAATTTGCAAGACATACATGAGTATGATGAACTTACGGAGGAAAATTTGAACGAGATCGTTAATAAAACTATGAATAAGCTGGAATATATGTCACAAACCATTGATGATTTCCGTAACTTTTTCCGTTCCGATAAAGAAAAAACAAAATTTTCATTATCAAAATGTATTAATAAAATACTATTATTGACAGAAGCAAGCTTTAAAAATAACAATATCGAAACAATTTTGATTTTGAATGAAGGCATATTTATTTATAGTTATCAAAATGAATTTTCACAAGCAGTCTTAAATATTATAAATAACGCAAGAGATGTATTAATTGAAAGAAAAATAAAAAATCCAAAAGTAAAAATCAATTTATCAAGAAAAGATAAAAAAATTATCTTAACAGTTTCTGATAATGCCGGCGGAATAAGTGAAGATATTATTGATAAAATATATGAGCCGTATTTTACAACAAAAGAACAATTAGCAGGAACAGGTTTAGGCTTGTATATTTCAAAAACAATAATAGAAAGAAATATGTCAGGTAAATTAACGGTAAAAAATATTAAAGACGGAGTAGAATTTAGAATTGAATTGAATAATGAATGATTGAATAATTTACAAAATTTTTCATTTACTCATTCTACTAAAAACAAACATTATGAAACATACAACTAATAAAAACTAAGCAGATGAAAGACACAATAATAAACATCTCGTTACTTTTTATTGAAGATGATAATGAAGCAAGAATAATTATTTCGGAAATGATTAGCCGGAGAGTTAAAGAATTTTATGTTGCAGAGAATGCAAAAGAAGGAATTGAAATTTACAAAAAACACAAACCTGATTTGGTGATTTCTGATATTCAAATGCCGGTAATGAACGGGCTTCAAATGGCAGAAAAACTTAAACAAATCAATCCGGAATCTAAAATCATTATGATGACGGCTTTTACAGATACAAATTATCTTTTAAAATCTATTGATTTACAAGTTGACGGATATATTATTAAGCCGGTTCTTAAAACACAATTAATTTCAACAATAAAAAAACAAGCAAATGTTATCCTTCTTGAGAAAAAAGCGAAAGAGCAAGAGCAGAAATTAATCAAAAGTGAAGAAAAATACAGGCAATTGTTCGACTTATTACCTTTTGGTGGTGAAGTTATTGACACCAATGGAATAATAACAAATTGCAGCATAAGTACGGCACGTATGTTGGGCTACGATATAAAACAAATAATCGGTAAACATATTACAAATTTTGTAGATGCAGATAGTGCTAAGATTTTTAAACAAAATTTTCCTAAATTATTAAAAGGCGAATCTCTTTCATTAGAGGGATGCATGGTTCATAAAAATGGTAGCAAGATAAATATTATTCGGGCAGCACAACCTATATTAAATGCCGATGGAGAAGTTATAGGTATGCTTGCATTGAATATTGATATTACCGACCGCAAAAAAGCAGAAGAAGCAATTCGTCAGCAAAACATTGAGTTACAGTCGCGCAACGAAGATTTAGATGATTTTTCGCATATTGTTGCCCACGATTTAAAAAATCCAATTGGAACCATGATAGGTTTTGCCGAAATTATATTTGAAAAATATTCTGATCTTGATAAAGATTCTATTATGGAATATTTAGAAATAATACTAAAAGATGGCAATAGAACCCAACAAATTATCAACAGCTTACTTCTTTTTGCCAACATACGAAAAGCCGATATAAAGCCTGAAATAATAAATATGGAAGAAATTGTTTCGAAATCAATAAAACGTTTATCATCAATAATAGATAATAAAAATTTAAAAATCAAACTTCCCGAAATCTGGCTTAACACTTTTGGCTATTCATTGTGGATCGAAGAAGTATGGACAAACTATTTGAGCAATGCTATAAAATACGGTGGCTCTCCCCCACTTATCGAAATTGGTTGCGATATGGAAAAAACAAAAGATTTACCCGGTGGAATGGTTCGTTACTGGATTAGTGATAATGGCCATGGTATTTCTGAAAATAATCAGAAACTTATATTTAAAAAATTTGAACGACTTAATCAGATAAAAACTGATGGGCATGGTCTGGGTTTATCAATTGTTAGTCGTATTATCGAAAAACTAAATGGGCAAGTTTGGGTAGAAAGTGAAATAGGGAAAGGAAGTTGTTTTTGTTTCACTCTACCATTTGCATCCATTCCACTTTCCGAAACCATGAACAGCAATCTTCACTCAAGCATCATAGAAAATTCGCCACAAGATATAAAACCCGAAACCTTAAATCTTAAAGTATTAATTGCTGAAGATGAAGTGTTTTCTGATAAACATCTTAGCATAGTATTGAAAAAACTAAGCAAAGAAATTTTACATACTAATAACGGAGAAGAAGCAGTTAAAATATGCCGAAACAATCCTGATATTGATCTGGTGCTTATGGATATTCAAATGCCGAAAATGAATGGCTACGAAGCTACACGAAAAATCAGGGAATTTAATAAAGATGTAATAATTATTGCTCAAACGGCTTATGTTCTTGCCGGCGATTTTAAAAAATCATTAAAAGCAGGTTGTAATGATCATATTACAAAACCGATAAATAAAAATAATTTAATTAAAATGATTGAGCAGTATTTTTAAAAACTTTTGAAGAAATTATTAAAATAGAAGTTAAAAAAAAACGTTACTATTACTGAGATTCTTGGTACAAAACAATAATCCGGCTTTTTAAATTATTTAACGGTTATTTAATTAGAGAGCAATAATTATTCAATAAAAACATTATGAATAAAATACTCATTATAGATGATCAAAAAAGTATTCTTGCTAAGGTTAAAGATGTACTTGAAAAATCAATTCCAGAATGTATTGTATTAACTGCACAATCAGGTGCTGAAGGAATAAAGATTGCAAAAATTGAACAACCCGACACAATTCTCCTTGATGTTGTTATGCCGGAAATGAATGGTTATGAAGTTTGTAAAAAACTAAAAGAAAACAAACAAACAAAAAGCATTCTCATCATTTTGGTTTCGGCCTTAAAAAAAGATATTGATAGCAGAATAAAAGGATTAAACTCTGGTGCCGATGTTTTTCTTTCAAAACCAATTGATTCAGCAGAACTTATAGCTCAGGTTTCTTCAATGTTACGTATTAGAAAATCTGAAAAGGATATAAAAGAAAGCGAAGAAATATATAAAAGTATTCTTGAGAATATGATTGATGGTTATTACAAATCCGATAAATACGGGAATGCCATATTGATTAGTCCATCTGTTGAAAAATTATTAGGATTTAACAAAACTGAAATACTTGGTAAAAAAATTTCAGATTATTATGCTAATCCAAAAGACAGGGAACATTTTCTTAAAGAAATAAATAAAAACGGAAATATAGAAAACTATAGTACTGAATTTATTAAAAAAAACGGGGATAAAATATTTATTGAATCTAACTCGAGAATTTATTATGATAATAATGGGGATTTTGGAGGTATTGAAGGAACATTTCGCGATATCACAAAGCGCAGACAAATAGAAGAAGAAATAAAGAAACTTTCAATTGCAGTAGAGCAAAGCGCTAACACTATAGTTATTACAGATATTGAAGGTGATATTGAATATGTTAATCCAAAATTTACAGAGCTAACCGGATATACAGCTGATGAAGCATTAGGACAAAACCCACGAATACTGAATGCGGGTACTCTGCCTAAAGAACACTATGTTAAAATGTGGAAAATAATTTCATCAGGAAAAATATGGAAAGGCGAATTTCATAACAAAAAGAAAAACGGCAAACTATTTTGGGAAAATGTAACAATTACACCTATTAAAAATGATAATGGAATTATAATTAATTACCTTGCAATAAAAGAAAATATTACAGCCGAAAAACAAGCAACAGAAGCCCTAAAACAACATGCCAAACAACTTCAGGAACGTAACGAAGAACTTGATGCTTTTTCGCATACAGTAGCCCACGATCTTAAAAATCCATTGACTACTATTTTAGGTTTTGCAGAACTTTTGAACGAAGATTATAATAATGCACCTAAATCTGAAATATTTGATTATTCTGATGCAATAATTAAAGGAAGTAAAAAAATGGAACAGATTATTAATAGCCTGCTCCTTTTTGCCAGTGTACGAAAAACTGATACTCCAATAAAGGAATTGGATATGGGCAGTATTATTAACGAAACTATTGATCATTTATCTTCGATTATAAAAAAATCAAATGCCAAAATCATACTTCCCGAAAAATGGCCTATTGTTATGGGTTATGCACCATGGATTGAAGAAGTATGGACAAACTATTTAACTAATGCCATAAAATATGGAGGAGTTCCTCCACAAATAGAAGTTGGTACTGATACAGAAAATTTAGAAAATGTACCAAAAGGAATGTTGTGTTTTTGGGTACGTGATAATGGACCAGGTATTTCTGCTGCAAATCAAAAAAAGTTATTCAAAAAATTTGAACGCTTAGATCAGGTGAAAACCGAAGGACACGGATTAGGTCTTTCCATAGTGCGCCGTATCATAGAAAAGCTAAATGGAAAAGCTTGGGTGAAAAGTAAAATTGGAAAAGGAAGTTGTTTTTATTTTACCTTGCCGTTTACCTCCAAACCACTTCCTAAATCCTCAAACGCCGAAATTAATTCAAGCATCTTAGAAGCTATGCTTCGAAACATCAAATCCGAAACCCATGAAGCAACGCAAGCCTGTAAAGAAAATCTTAAAACTGAAGCCTTAAATCTTAAAATATTAATTGCTGAGGATGAAGAATATGCTAAAATACATCTTAGCATAATCTTAAAACAACTAAGCAAAGAAATTTTACATACTAAAAATGGGGAAAAGGCGGTGGAGATATGCAAAAGCAATCCTGATATTGATCTTGTTCTAATGGATATTCAAATGCCAATAATGGATGGCTACGAAGCTATACGAAAAATTAGGGAATTCAACAAAGATGTAATAATTATTGCTCAAACTGCTTATGCATTGCAAGGCGACCGTGAAAAGGCAATTAGAATAGGCTGTAATGATTACATTTCGAAACCCATTAATAAAAATAAACTGATAGAAATTATTTGGAAATATTTCGGGAATGTGTAAATACAATTAAGTACAAATGGCATGTAGAAATACACTTTCGTGAGTTTCTACATGCCATTGAATCATTCAGAATGTTATTCGGTTATTATTAGTTTTAAATATAAAATCATGTATTCTTACTCATCATAAATATTATCATCGTTCCTGTATCCGGGTTCATCCAAATACCAGTCAGTATAGATAGATCCGGAGTTTTCGGCCCAGTCGCTGAATTTCATAAAAGCAGAAAGAATATCAATCTTTTCAATTGGGTAATCAAACGCTGACGGAGTTTCTACTGCCCAAGGCAGGTAATTATCAGTCAGGTAATATTTATCACTTGCCGGATCAGAGGCATCGTGTAAATTACCAAAATATGATGTATTTACCAAATCGGTAGGAGCATTATCAATCAAATGAATTTCTTTACCTCTTTCCTGATTAATATAAATGAAAGGATTATATGGTTCCAATCCAATCGGAATTTGAGGATCGTTAAAATAAATTGTAACTGTAATTGTATCCGTAGTAACAACATTACCATCGGGTATTGTATTGAACATAGAGCTGTTATAAATCGTATTTATGGCATCATAAAAAATCACAACAGTATTATCGGTATGCCCGTTTTCATATCCTTTTGCATTTAGGTCGAGTGCACCCATTACATTTAAATATCCTGTTACACTTTCACACCTCGAAGGATTAACAGGAATTGACAGACCAAACCCATTGTTCAAACTGGCACCTGCTGCTTTTACATGTGTTTGGGCTATAATATCAACAATTAAATTATCGGCATTAGTAACAATTTTATAATTAAAATCAAGAACTAAATCATTAAAATCATAATCACCCATCCCCGGCCAAAGATCTTCAAATGCAAGACTGGCAAAATCAAATTCATTAGGATAATAATTAATGAAAGCTCTTTCAGAGTCATCAGGATAATCATCATTTACATCAGGAATTCCATCTCCATCAGTATCATCATCACCACCGGCAGGAGAGCCTGGGTTACATTCATCTTCAGGAATTGTAGTTTCACAAAATACAACTGTACTTTGTATAAAACCATTGTTAACTTCTATTCCATCAGCATCACAAATGTCAACCTGGGCTGTTATTCGAGCACCTGAATTAATGGTTGTGTTATCAGAAATTGTAACTTTAGAACGTTTTCTATTTTCACCCTTAATTCTGCCATTTACCAATAGATTTTTTGTTTCTGTTAATGAGGCATTGCAGATATTTAGATAAGAACCACTATTTATTGTTAAAGTATTATCAATATTAATATAACTGTGATTATACAAACGATAGTTGACAATTACATTTCCTGTAACGTCCATGTAACAATAGTTGTATAAATAGGCTTTGTTATTAATATTTACATGTCCTGAGATATTAAATGTACCATAGTTATAAGCTCTGCTGTTGTCGTTTCCGTTATAGCTTCCACTAAGATTAAGTGTACCTTCATTAATAAATCCTTTGGTATTGTTGTTAATATTTCCGGCAATATTCATAGTTCCATAGTTGTGCAAATTGTAACCATACTTTGTATTTACATTCCCACTAATATTATAAATACCAAAATTATAAATATCCATTCTGGAATTAATAGTAAGATCACCGGGAGTTGTAACAACACCGCTTTCGCTGATATACATTTTTCCTTTTTTATTGTCAGGCGACATAATCTGGCTAATATTGGCAGTACCACAAATAACAATTGTTGCATGCTTTTTAAACTGTAACTGACCTGTAACTGTCAAATTAGTTCCTGAAGCTACGCAATAATCTTTATCATCTAAAACTAAATCGGTATATGTTCCAGAAATGGTTTGTTCGCAATTACTTCCACAGCCCGGATCAACGACTACGGCTTTTTCAACTATTTTTAAAGGATTTAACAGATCTTTTGTGTTAAATGTATGATTGATAACATTTCCGGTAATGGGAATTTCAACAATTTCAAAAAGTCCGTCTGCATTACAATTCTTCACAAATATTCTGTCTATTCTATCTGGAATAGTAAAATTTACGGAATACAAGTAAGATGAATTGGTTGCACCCTGTGTCAGGATTCTGCCACCTTCAGCAGGTTCTCCCTGATAGACAGTAATAATGTGTGTGTTTTCATCTTTCAATGCAGGAATGACATCAAAATTCGCCTGTATTTTTTGAGAATTTTTAAATGTAAAAGAAGGTTCTACCACCAAATTAGCAAAAGTCTTTACTTCAGGTGGTTCTGTGTTGTTATTTCGCTTGCATGCTCCTACAAAAAGCATTGAAATAATAATCACTATAAAACTGATGTTTTTGATCATATTCTTCATAATTTTATTTTTTTTATTAATATGTTAAAACTATGCCAAAAAAAATATATTTATATTTTATTTACAATATAGATAACGAATTGGTTTTTTAAAAATACTATTTTACAAATATACAGCAACTTAACTTTAAATCAAACATAATTCAACTTAAATCAACAATTATTATTAAATAACAACTATGCTCAGATTATTTCCAATTTTAAAAAACAATTCTCCATTTTGGGAAAATGAGAGTTTACAAAATACCAAATTTAAGGGGACTTCTCTATAAAGTAAATAGTATTGATTAAATTTTAATATATTTATTAATCTGCTGATAATATGCAGATATACT
>JAIORY010000069.1 GCA_021107915.1 Bacteroidales bacterium
CCATTGTAAATTTCAAAATGCACTTTCAGCGCATTTTAAAATACAATTGGTATTATTTCAGGTACGAAAAAGTTATTCTAAAATATTTTTTTGGCTCATTAAAAAATCAAAAAACTAATCCCGAATACTCTTAATCGCCTCACCCAAACTTTCAACAATATCAGAAGCAATCATTGCTTCCTCTGATTGTTTTCCGGCGGCAATATCTCCTGCCAGTCCGTGGAGGTAAACACCAAGTATTGCCGCTTCGAGAGAGTGATAGCCTTGTGCCAATAATCCCAGAACTATTCCTGTTAAAATATCACCACTTCCTCCGCTTGCCATTCCGGGATTGCCGGTAGAGTTAAAAAAACAATCTCCGTTTGGAGTTGTAATAGAAGTATGCGCTCCTTTCAAAACAACATAAGATTTATACTTAAATGAAAACTCTTTCTGCATTTCAATACGATCGAAGTTGTTTTTCGATTTTCCTGCAAGGCGTTCAAATTCTTTTGGATGAGGAGTAAAAATGCTTCCTTCCGGAATAAATGAAAGCCATGTTTTGTTCTCTCCCAAAATATTAATTGCATCTGCATCAAAAACAATCGGGACACCGGAATTTTGAATTAATAATTTAAGAGCATTTTGAGTTTGCTTTTCTGTTCCAATGCCGGGACCAACACCAATAACATCATAATTCGATAAATCAGGAACTTCTGAGAAATACTCTTCATTTTCGTCAATAATTGTCATTGCTTCTGGCACGGCTGTTTGAACAATATTATAACCCTTTGCGGGAATATGTGTTGTTAACAAACCAGCTCCTGAACGCAAACAAGCTTTTGAAGCAAGAACAGCAGCACCCATTTTTCCGTATCCTCCCGAAATTAATAATGCATGACCATAATTTCCTTTATGTGAAAATTTATTTCTCTTTTTTAATATTTTTAAACAATCATTTTTCTCAATTAAATAATTTTTTACTTCCACAGAATCGATAAAATCCTTGTGCAAACCTATCGGTAACACTTCCCATTTTCCTACATATTTATCATTTTCGGGAAACAAAAAAGCATATTTTGGAAACTGAAAAGTAAGAGTATAATCAGCTTCTATAATTTTGCCTTTATGATTTATTGAACTCTCATCACAAAACAAACCTGAAGGTGCATCAAGAGCAATTATTAAGGCTTTACTTCTGTTTATTTTGAGAATCACATCTCCAATAAAACCTTCGACAGGTCTTGATAAACCGGAACCAAAAATTGCATCTACAATAATATCATTTTTATATATTTCGGGAATTTTATCAACTTTATTAATATTATTTATTTCCAGCCCCTTAAGTTTTTCAAGCCGTTTGTAATTTGTTTCAAAATCATCAGATGTCTTTTTAGAAAACCTGATTACGTTTAGCTGAACTTTATACTTTTTCCCGACAAGGAGACGTGCAACAACTAAGCCATCGCCAGCATTATTTCCCAAACCACAAAATACTTTTACAGTTTGGGATTTTTCTATATGGTTAATTATCCAATTATAAATTTGTGTACCAGCTCTTTCCATAAGATCAGTTGATTTTATGGGTTCGTTTTTAATGGTGTAAGCATCTGCTTGGCGAACTTTTTCAATTGGAAGAATTTTCATGATAAGTATGTTTGAAATTTATTTCTACAAATTTATTAAAAATTAGTTTCTTCGTTTCATAAAATTATCACTTCCCTCACAATTTTATCCTTAAAGCGAGAAAAAATAAATATGTCTATGTAAATATTTTTTAATTCGCCTTTGGAAAAAACAATTCAATTTATTTATACGACACTATGATGTACATTTGGTATAACTTTACCGATTCAAATTTTGAAGTTTTGAACAAAGAAATATTAAAACTGGCTATTCCTAATATTATTAGCAACCTAACCGTGCCTTTGCTTGGTATTGTTGATCTTGCCATTCTCGGGCATTTAGAATCAGAGGTTTATATAGGAGCCATTGCCTTAGGTGGATTAATTTTTAATTTTATTTATTGGGGATTTAGTTTTTTACGAATGGGAACAACCGGAATGACCGCTCAAGCTTATGGTAGAAAAAACAATGAAGAAATTTCTCTGCTTTTTTTTCGCTCCACAATTATTGCAATCGCTGGAGGTATTATTCTCATTCTTTTTCAAACACCAATAGAATGGTTCAGCTTTCTTGTTATGGATGGAAGTAATGAAGTTGAAAAACTGGCTTCCGGATATTTTTTTATCAGAATATATGCTGCTCCTGCCACTATTGGATTATACGCACTTATTGGGTGGTTTCTCGGAATGCAAAATGCTCGTTATCCATTAATTATAGCATTAGTTGTAAATATTCTTAACATTGTTCTTAATTATATTTTTGTTTTTAAATTTAACATGAAAGCTGATGGAGTTGCCCTCGGTACTGTGCTTGCGCAATATTCAGGTTTTATTCTCGGGCTTATTTTATTTTTTAAACAATATAAATCTTACTTGAAATGCTGCAGAAGTTTTAAAAAGATATTTAATATTTCGGATATTAAGAAATTCTTTAGAATTAATAAAGACATTTTTATACGAACTGTTTTATTGATTTTTGCATTTTCATTTTTCACCAATCAATCGGCGAGAATCAGTGATACAATGCTGGCTGTAAATACAATTTTGTTACAGTTTTTTCTTGTCTTCTCGTTTTTTATTGATGGTTTTGCTTATGCAGCCGAATCCCTTGTCGGAAAATATTATGGAGCCGGCGACAAATTAAATCTCAAACTTGTTGTAAAAAAACTATTTCTATGGGGATTTCATATCAGCATACCATTTACTTTAGTTTATTTGATTTTGGGAAAAAGCTTTTTGAATGTTTTTACAAATAATAATGAAGTAATTTCGGAAACAGCACCATATTTATTTTGGATAGCTATTGTTCCGCTTGTAACTTTTGCTGCTTTTTTGTGGGATGGTATTTATACAGGAGCTACAGCTACCAAAGCAATGCGAAACTCAATGATAATTGCAACATTAATAGTTTACCTGCCTGCAACTTATTTATTAACTCATTTGATGGGTAATCATGGGATGTGGTTGGCGTTAATGCTTTTTATGGCTTCTCGTGGGATTTCGCTTTTTGTTTTTGCTAAGAGGAATGTTTATTTGTAAAATATATATGGATAAAATTCAGAAATTATATCTATTCAGTAATAATCAATTTTCCTGTTTATGTTTTTATAATCAGCTATTAAATTTTTTATTTACCTATACAAAATTTTCCAAATATATTTGCAAGCACTTCATTTGTAGTTATTTCTCCTGTAATTTCACCAAGATAATGAAGTGCATCGCGAATATCAATAGTTAGCAAATCAGTAGGAATATCGTTAAGTAAACCATTTTCAATATTTGCAATAGATTCATTCACTCTTGAAAGCATTTCCAAATGCCTTGTATTCGAGATTATTGTAGTATTGTTCATCATTTCAGTATTGACCGATCGTATCAAACTTTCTGAAATGGCATTAATATTTTCTTTACGTTTTGCAGAAATAAAAATTGTTTCAAGCTCAAAAAGGTCTTTAAGTCCTTTTGGCAATTTAACCAATTTGTCAATTTTATTTCCGATAAGGATAAACCTTTTGCTTTTGTCTTTTATATATTCACTAAACTCCTCAACTATTGCATGAAGGTTTTCAGAAGTGCATTTACTCACATCAAAAATATAAAGAATAATTTTGGCTTGATTTATTTTCTGATATGTTCTTTCTATCCCGATAGTTTCAATTTTGTCTTGAGAATCACGCAATCCGGCTGTATCAATAAATCTAAACAAAACTCCTTTTATAGAAATTGTATCTTCAATAAAATCGCGGGTTGTACCTGGAATTTCAGATACTATTGCTTTTTCTTCATTTAGGATGGCATTGAGTAAAGTGGATTTTCCAACATTCGCTTTTCCAATAATTGCAACAGGAATGCCTTTTTTAAGCACGTTACCTATCGAAAAAGAATCGATAAGAGATGTAACCTCGCTTTTGAGTTCCTGTAAAAGTTCGGAAAGTTTTTCGCGATCAGCAAATTCTACATCTTCTTCACTAAAATCAAGCTCAAGTTCTATCAGTGAGGAG
Organism: Bacteroidales bacterium; assembly: GCA_021107915.1. Classification (GTDB taxonomy): domain Bacteria; phylum Bacteroidota; class Bacteroidia; order Bacteroidales; family JAIORY01; genus JAIORY01. The sequence goes on from JAIORY010000069.1 coordinate 4,106, forward strand.
AAATTTATTAATTGCTTACGAAGATTATTTATTTTATCCGAAAAGCCGCCTCTCATTTGTTTAAGTGCCAGTTCATGCGATGTTTTTGAGTGTGATGCAATAAGATCAGCCACAGCTTCTGCCTGCGACAAATCGAATTTCCCGTTAAGGAAAGCACGTAAAGTAAACTCTCCTGGTTCGGCAAGACGGATTTTTTGTTTTAAAAGAAGCTCGATTATTTTTTGCTGGATATATTCAGAGCCATGGCAGGATATTTCAACAGAATCTTCACCGGTATAAGAATGTGGTTGTTTAAAAACACTAATTAAAACTTCATCTAAAATTTTGTCCTCATCTTTTAAAACACCAAAATATATTTTGTGCGATTCAGATGATTTTAGTTTTGCTTTTAGATTTTTAGGATAAAATATTTTGTCACATATTTTAAATGTTTTGCTTCCTGATACTCTGATAACTGCAATAGCACCAATACCAGGAGGCGTTGACAGGGCACAAATAGTGTCGCCGTTATTGAGATTTTTTAGATTAGATAAATTCATTTTTGACATATCAGCCTCCTTGAATAATTAATTTATAAGTGCAAAATTTTACTATTTTAATGCCAAAAATTGCAAATAACTAAAATTTAAAACTCTTTATTAACCATTTTAAAATTTTAAGAGCTTATAATTTTAGGCACTTTTAACTTTAGTTCATTTTAATTACTAATTTGTTTTAACAAAATTAATAATTTATTAATGCAGAAAATAAAAACATATTAACTTTGCTCCTTTCATAAAAAAAAATAAATTGAAATATGAGCGTTTTAGTTAACAAAGATTCAAAAATATTGATTCAGGGTTTTACAGGTGGTGAAGGCACTTTTCATGCAACCCAAATGATTAAGTACGGTACAAATGTAATTGGTGGAGTTACTCCCGGAAAAGGAGGACAGACTCATCTTGGCAAGCCTATTTTTAATACTGTTGAAGAGGCTGTAAAAAAAACCAAAGCTGATGTTTCTTTGATATTTGTTCCCAGGCAATTTGCTGCTGATGCAATAATGGAAGCTGCTTCAGGAGGAATAAAAATTATTGTTTGTATTACAGAAGGCATTCCTACTAAAGATATGATTAGGGTTAATAACTTTCTTAAAGATATTGATTGCAAACTTCTTGGTCCTAATTGCCCTGGAGTTATTACGCCGGATGAAGCTAAAGTTGGCATTATGCCGGGATTTATTCACAAAAAAGGAAATGTTGGAATAGTTTCACGCTCGGGAACTTTGACTTATGAAGCTGTTGATCAGCTAACAAAATTAGGTATCGGTCAGTCAACTGCTGTTGGAATTGGTGGAGATCCTATTATCGGAACAACTACTAAAGATGCTATTCAATTGTTTATGGATGATCCGGAAACTAAAGCCATTGTAATGATTGGAGAGATAGGCGGAGAAATGGAATCGGATGCTGCAAAATGGATAAAAGAACATGGAACAAAACCTGTTGTAAGCTTTATAGCCGGTGCTACTGCGCCTAAAGGCAAAACTATGGGACATGCCGGTGCAATCATTAGCGGAGAAAATGATACCGCTCAGGCTAAGAAAAAAATATTAAAAGAATGTGGTGTGTATGTTGTTGATTCTCCTGCTGAGATTGGAACTAAAATGGCAGAAGTGTTGGGAGAAAAGTGATTTTAGATTTTTTCAAAAGCCATTTAGGGCATTATGGTTTATTGAAACCCAATAATATTTTTTTCAAAATTTCAATATCCACGCATCTTTATATATTTCATTAAGTTTCTCACGAGCGGTTCTTGCTTCTTTTAATGTTTCATGCCCCGACAAACAAATTCTGAATTTATTGTCCTTAAACATGATAACAGCATCATGAAAATTTTCTTTACGACATTGTTCAAGTTTTCTTACTGCATCTTTTTTATTATCAACACTACCAAATATTATGTAATATTTACCGGTCTTTTTTGTTATTATTTTATTCGATTCTTCTTTTTGGATTTTGATAGTATCAGAAATCAGAATTTTCTTATCACATAACTCAGGTTCTTCTTCCATATCTTTTATTTCTCCAAACCAGACAATTGCATACTCGCCTTTTACAGCTATTCCAATGGATTTCCACTTAAAATTTTCCCATTTATCACGACTAAGAATCATATCAGCAGAAGCAAAAGTATTTATCCAGCTTTGAATTACACTATCGGGATTTGCATCTGAACTTTCCCAAAAAACCATTTCATAGGCTTTTGCTTTGTATTTGGTAAGTTCTTTTGCTTTGTTATACATACATGATGGCTGAAATATGTATTTATTGTAACAACAAGCTTTCCAACTGCCTTTATCCGACCAACTGTGTAGGTTACAAATGCTTGTATCAGGGTGGTTTGTGATGAGATCGTTAATATGAAGTTTGGCTAAAACCGAAAGCGATCCTGATAAAGGAATTTCAGATAATTCGTTTTCAACTCTAAAAGCATTGATAAGAGTGTACAAACGATATTCTTTTTTCGTAATACAGATGTCTTTTATTTTGTTATCATCAGAAGAATAAATTTTATTAAAAGGGATAATAGAATAGAAAATGCTAAAGATTAATATTTTATAGAATAATTTTTTCATTACGAATTGGTTTTAAGAATACTATATAAATTCAGGTTAACATATTTGCCATTAAGATATTCGCCTTCAATTTCTACTCCTTCAAAATCAGGAAGAAGCCAATAACCCAATTCTGTTCTGTGATTAAGATTATCAATTTCTTTCAGACCAATAAGCCCGGCAAAGTTATTTTTAAGACAAATATTTTGATTTACAATTATTTCCATTCTATGACTTAATTTAAAATCTTCATTACTATTCTTTCTTTTTCTTACTACTGTTTTGGTATTTTTCAATTAATTTCATTGCTTTTTCAAAATCATCTTTTAATACAAATACTAAACCGGAATCTTCGGGAGCTCCTGATGCCCAGCCTGCAATCATACTTTCGCTCATTGTGTCTCTCAATAAGACTTCAATATTGTTATCTTCGAGATATCGTTTAATAAATTGTGCTTCAATTACCGATCCCGTAAATACCCTCATTAAATTTTCTTGATTTTCCATTTGAATATAGTTTAATTATAAATTTATTTTCAGAACTTTTTCATAGCCGATCTGGGTTTACTAATATTAAGCCTAAGAATAGAAAATACCAGTAAAGCAGCTCCAATCCATTGAACAGTAGAAAGAAATGTTTTATTTATCATATAATCGAAGACAACAGCTGAAAGAGGAAAGAAAAGCTCACAGATAGTAGCAATAATTGCTTTTACTTTTTTCAATCCATAATAATAAAGATAAATAGCACCAGAACCTGTTGTTATTGCAATTAAAATAAAGATTAACCAATTTGTGATTGTTGTTTCTTTAAACTGATCAAATTTTGAAAAGACGACAATATAAAACAGCATAAATAAAACAGTAAAACCATATCTGTAAAAAGTAGCAGTCGTGAAATTGTATTTTTGAAGTATTTTTTTACTAAAAACTGTAGAGCTTCCAAATGAAAAAGCAGCAAGCAAAGCCCAAAGTGCAGCTATTAATGTATTAGTACCTGTATTGAAATTCGGCAAATTAAATCCAAAAGTCATAAAATAACTTGCAATTAGTGCAATAGCAGCCCATAAAATAAATGTTTTTTTAAGTTTTTCCTTTAAAATTATAGCAGCAAGACCGATTGCAAAAATTGGTTGTAATTTTTGTAAAAGAACTACAATGGTTAATTGCTCAAAATTTAACAAAAACAATGCTTTAACAATAGAAAGTGTTCCTAAAGCACCACCTAAAAATGCAACAATTATTAGAATTAAATAATCTGAAGTAGTAAATATCCTGAGTTTATTATATTCTTTATAAAAGAAAATATTCATTAATAAAAATGGAATAACATGAAGAATGAAAACAACGTAACCAACATCAAGATTGTAGAGTTGAGGAGTAAGAACAATCCCGTCAAGCCCCCATAGTATTGCAGAAATACTAATGGCAATGACACCTGTTAGTGTTGTTTTTTTTGATAATTCCATAATTTTTGATCCTTGATCCTTGATTCTTGATCTTACAAGATGTAAAAATAGAATTAATTATGATGTTCTAATATAATATTACATATTTTTGTTTCTATAATAAATATTAAACCAATTTACAATTTGAATTCAATTAATAAAATAGACAATCGTATAAAAAATCTTGATTTCAAGAATTTGTTAGAACCTTTGAATGAATTGAAAAGCTGTAATTTATGTCCAAGAAACTGTAATGCCGACAGGTTTTCTGAAACACTTGGATATTGCAATGCAGATGCAGGATTTAATATTTCTTCAATTTGTATTCACAAAGGAGAAGAGCCACCAATTAGCGGAAAGAATGGAATTTGTAATATCTTTTTTACAAATTGTAATCTTCAATGTATTTATTGTCAGAATTATCAGATAAGCAATAATAATCTGGATCATAGAAGTGATAAAATGACTTTGGAGACAGTACTAAAAAGCATCATAAAAATTCTTGATCAGGGAATTAATTCTATTGGATTTGTTTCTCCTTCGCATTTTATCCCGCAAGTTAAAATTATAATCAAAGCAATAAAAATGCTTGGATACAATCCTACATTTGTCTATAATTCTAATGCTTATGATAAAGTTGAAATACTGAAAAGTTTTGAGGGATTAATTGATGTTTACCTCCCTGACTTCAAATATATGGATGGAAATATTTCTAATGAATTTTCTGATGCTCAAAATTATCCTGAAATTGCATTAAATGCGATTAAAGAAATGTATCTTCAGGTGGGAGATAATCTTATTGTTGATAATAACGGTATTGCAATTTCAGGAATGATAATCAGACATCTTGTTTTGCCGGGATATGTGGATAACAGCATAAATGTTTTGAAGAAAATTGCCGAAAATATTTCAACGAACATTCATATTTCATTAATGTCGCAATATTATCCAACATATAAAGTAGCAGGGCATCCAAAGTTATGTAGGACATTAAAAACAAATGAATATCAAAAAGTAGTAAATGAACTTGAGATGCTTGGATTTTCTTATGGATGGGTGCAGGATATAAGTAGCCATGAAAATTACAGACCTGATTTTTTTAAAGAAAAGCCCTTTGAGTAAATTGCAAAAACAAGATAATTTTAGATAAAACTTGAAACTCAAAACCTGAAACCTAAAACTCAAAACCTAAAACCTAAAACTCAAAACCTAAAACCACTTGACTATGTTTGGACTCCCATTTGATTATAACGAACCATTATTTAGACCTCCAAGCGAGGCATATTCATTAATATTTCAAGTTACGCTTGGCTGTTCATGGAACAAATGTGCATTTTGTGAGATGTATTCTTCAAAAAAATTTAAAACAAGAAAGTTTGAAGATGTAAAATCTGAAATAGAAAATACCGCAAAAGAATATAATGATATAAGAAAAGTTTTTCTTGCAGATGGAAATGCAATGGTTTTATCTTCCGCAAAGCTTATTGAAATTTTGACAGAACTCAATCGAAATTTTCCAAAGTTAAACCGAGTTTCGGCTTATGCACTTCCAAATGATATTTCTTCTAAAACAAAAGAAGAGTTGATTGAATTGAAAAATGCCGGATTAAAATTGTTGTATGTTGGAATTGAATCTGGTGATGATGAAGTTTTAAAAATGATAACTAAAGGCGAAACATATAATTCGACTTTGGATGGGCTACTGAAAGCGCGCGAAGCTGGAATAAAACTTTCAGTAATGATTCTTAACGGCCTTGGCGGGAAGAAGTATTCTGAGCAACATGCAATAAATTCCGCAAAACTTGTTAATGAGATCAAGCCTGAATTTCTTTCAACTCTCGTTTTAAGTTATCCTTACGGTGAAGATCATTTTATTAAAAAATTTAATGGTGATTTTATTAAGATGACAAAGATGGATTTGATTAAAGAAATGAAAACCCTTATTGAAAAGACAGAACTTGAAAATACAGTATTCAGAAGCGATCATGCTTCAAACTATTTGGTTTTAAAAGGAAATCTTTCTCGTGATAAAAATGAAATGCTTAACAGAATAAATCAGGTTCTGGAAAACCCTGAATATTCCGGCTTAAGAGAAGAATGGCAAAGAGGGTTATAGAATTTAGAATATAAAATTTAAAATTTAAAATTTTGATATCAAATTTAAAATCCGCTGATATCAACAAAATCATAAATCTTAAATCATAAATCTTAAATTGTTAGAACGTGCCTTTATAGATACTATTTAGTACTTCTTCCCTTTCTCATTTATCATCGGGACAAACCTAACAGGCAAAACTGCGTCTTGATACAATTTTCCGTTTTTCTTTTTTATTAATACAAGTTTTTGGACTGATTCTTTTCCTACAGGAATTATCATTCTTCCTCCTTCATTCAATTGTTCTTCTAACGGTTTTGGTATATCAGTAGGAGCGCAGGTTACAATAATTGCATCAAAAGGACTGTGTTTTTCCCATCCATTGTAACCATCTCCAATCTTGAAAAAGATATTTTTATAATCTAAATCCTTTAGCACAGTTTCGGCATTTTCTCCAAGTGATTTAAAAATCTCAATTGTGTAAACAGTATCACAAATCTCAGCCAGTATTGCAGCTTGATAACCTGATCCTGTGCCAATCTCAAGAACTTTATCTTTAGCATTCAGATTAAGCGCATCTGTCATAAATGCCACAATATATGGTTGAGAAATTGTTTGACCATCTCCGATAGGTAAAGGTGTATCCTCATAAGCATATTCTTGATAAATTTCAGGGATAAATTTATGCCTTGGGACTTTTCGCATTGCGTTTAATATCTTATTATTATTTATTCCACGCCATTCGATTTGCTTTTTTACCATCATTTTTCTTTGATACTCAAAATCTTTTACTTGGCTGACTTGTCCACTGCATTGAAAGAAAAGGATTAACAAAATAAAAAGAAATTTCACCGGAAAATTAAAATTTAAAAACATGATTGTAAGTTTTTGAATTGATAAAAGAAATTTAATTTCCTTAAAAATAATACATTATATTGCGAAATAAAAATATTTTTAAAATTAATTTAAAATTATTAAATCGTAGTTTTACAATTTATAACACATTCTCAAAATTCAACAATACAAAAAATGAATCTGAAATTAAAAAATAAATTATTTATTGTTTGCGGTGCAACAAGTGGATTTGGCGGTTCAATTGCAAAAGCTTTAATAAATGAAGGAGCAAATGTTATAGCCGTGGCACGTTCCAAAGAAAATATCAAAAATCTGGAAAATGAATTTCCCGGCAAGGTAGAAGGAATTGCAAAAGATATCACACAATCATCAACTATAAGTTTTTTGAAAGATAAGGTGGGGGACAGGCAATTGGATGGAATCCTTGTTAATGCCGGAGGACCACCGGCAAAATCATTTGTCGAAACTGAATTAAAAGACTGGGATGATGCTTATGAAAGTCTGCTGAGATGGAAAATTGAGATTACGAAAGCATTTATCCCAAAATTCACAAAGCAGAATTACGGCAGGTTTCTATTCGTAGAAAGTATGTCGGTAAAGCAGCCTGTTGAAAATTTGGTGCTAAGTAATTCTTTGCGTTTGTCGGTTGTGGGATTTGTAAAAACTCTTTCTCAGGAAATTGCCGACAGAGGAATAACTTTAAATATTCTTGCTCCCGGATATCATGATACACAAGCTATGCAGCGTCTTTTTGTTAAAAAAAGTCAAGTGCAGAATATCTCTGTCGAGCAAGCCGGAAAACAATTTGAAGACGAAATAAAAATGGGAAAAATGGGTAACCCCGATGAATTTGCTTCACTTGCAATTTGGTTGCTTTCGCCACATTCAAGATATATCACAGGTCAGACTATTAGTGTTGACGGTGGTTTGATTAAGTCTGTTTTTGGGTAAAATCCGCAAGTGATTTTTTATTAGCCGCTAATATCGCGAATTTACGCGAATTATACTTCACTCATTTGATACAAGTAAAATAAGTTCTATTTTATTGTTATTCGCGCATTCGCGGCTATTAATTTATTTTATTTGCGGATTTATGGTAATCTGAGAATCTGTGGCTTTTTTATTTCAATCTAAAATTAATAATTAAAACGGCAAATCTTCTTCTTCCGGTGGAGGAGGGATGTCAGCTTCAGTTTGTGGAGGAGGTGCTGCATTCATGCCTTGTTCTGCATTTTCAATTCTCCATGCTTCGAGATTAGTAAAATAACTTACATTACCATTTTTCTCCCATTTTCGTCCTTTGATGTTAAAGGAAATTTTTATTTCAGTATTTATTTCAAATTTTTCTATAAGGTCGCAGCGATCCTGTGTTAACTGAAATTTTATTGTTTCGGTAAATTCCCTGCCACTTGCATTTTCTATTTTTTCTACTACAAATTCTCGTTTTTGAAAACTTGCTGTGATTTGCTGTATTTCAAATTTTTCTATTAATTTTCCTGTTAGTTCAAAACTCATTTTTCTATTTCTTTTTTGTAATTAGTATTCTATTTTTTTATCGTTGTTTTTCCATTTTTTAAATATTTCCAGTCCTTCTTTTTGCATAATTTGTTCTGAAGGAATCAAACGTTTTTCTCTAGGTTTTTCAAATTCATCATAAATAAAAACATCGTCAAAATTATGATTTTTTGCTTCTTCGAGCGAACAAGCGTAATATATTTTTTTTACTCTTGCCCAATAAATAGCTCCGAGACACATTGGACACGGTTCTGAGCTGGCATAAATTTCGCATTCGTCAAGCTGATATGATTTCAAATTTTTACATGCATCTCTGATAGCATTAATTTCGGCATGAGCTGTGGGGTCGTTATTAGTTGTTACTGAATTAAACCCTTCGCCAATAATTTTCCCATCTTTAACAACAACAGCACCAAATGGACCTCCATTTGTCGAATTAGCATTTTCTTTTGCCAACTCAATAGCTCTCTTCATAAATTCATTGTTTTCTTCTTTCATATTCTACATTTTATTGACTACTTTTTTCAAGTCTTCAGTTAGCACTCTGCCTACTGTGGACTGCCAACTGCCTACTCCATTATTCAATTGTTCCATTTCCCTTTTTTTGTAGGAGATTGATTTGATATTTTCAGTAAAGATAAAAACATTTTTCTATCAATAATTTCGGCTCCCAAACTTTTAAGATGATTTGTTTCTTGTTGCACATCTATAAAATCAAAATTCCAATTTTTCAATTTTTCAACTAAATAATAAAGAGCCACTTTAGAAGCATCGGTTTTTAGATAAAACATCGATTCACCAAAAAAAGCCTTACCAAAAGAAACACCGTACAATCCACCAACCAGCTTATCTTCAAAATAAGTTTCAACAGAATGACAATAACCATGTTGATGAAGATTGATATATGCTTCTTTCATCTCCTGAGTTATCCAAGTACCATTCTGAGAATTTCTTGAAATATTAGCACAATTTTCAATAACGGCTGCAAAGTTAGTATCAAATTTTACCTTAAAAATATTTTTATTAATTTTTGATCGTAAATTTTTTGATAATTTTAATTCATAAGGAAATAATACTGTTCTTGGATTAGGTGACCACCAGATAATAGGACTTTCATCAGAATACCATGGAAAAATACCCATCGAATAAGCAAGAATTAATCTTTCAACACTTAAGTCGCCACCAACTGCCACAATTCCTTCTTTGTTAGAATTATTTGGATCAGGGAAAGAAATTTCTTCGTTTAGTAAGTAAACCGGCATTGAATTGAAAATTTAGCTTTAAATATTTTTATTATTTTGATTTTTCGGAGCGGACTCAACCATGAAACCTTACAATTTATCTAAACACAAATTAATAATCCTACAAATTTCTTTTACCTCTGTTTCTGTAACCGTGAGCGGAGGAGCAATTCTAAAAGAAGTTTGATTAAATAAAAACTGATCTACAACAAGACCATTTTCAATAAATAATTTTAACAGATTGCCAACCATCTTTTCATTTTGCAACTCAACTGCTATCATCAAGCCTTTTTGTCGGATTTCTTTTACTGAAGAATGAGATACCAGACTTTCTTTAAAAATATCACCTTTTAAATTTACCTTTTCTATAATATCTGATTCGGTAAGTAATTTAAGATTGGCAAAAGCAGCGGCACAACAAACCGGATGTCCGCCAAAAGTGGTGATATGACCAAGTTCAGGATTAGAAGTTAATGAGGACATAATTTCCTTTGCGGAGATAAAAGCTCCAATCGGCATTCCTCCACCCATTCCTTTTGCAAGGCAAAGAATGTCTGGCGTGATTTCATAATTTTCAAAACAAAATAACTTTCCTGTCCTGCCGAAACCAACTTGTATTTCATCAAAAATTAATAATGTATTGGTTTCATCACATCTTTTTCTTAACCTTTTAAGGAAATCATTTTCAGGTAAAACAATTCCTGCTTCGGCTTGTATCGGCTCAATTACAACACAAGCAGTTTTTTCATTAATATATTTTAATTGTTCAATATTATTAAAATCGAGAAATCGAATATCGGGTAATAAAGGACGAAAAGCATATTTCATTTCTTCGTTTCCAAGAAGACTTAAAGCACCGTGAGTACCTCCGTGATATGCATTTTTAAAAGCAATAATACTCGTCCTTCCTGTATATCTCTTTGCAAGTTTTAAAGCTCCTTCAATGGCTTCGCTGCCTGAATTAACAAAATATGTTGAGTTGAGATTTTTTGGAAGAAAATCAGAAAGTTTAGTTGCAAGTTCAACCTGTGGTGTTTGAATATATTTCCCGTAAACCATTAAGTGTAAATATTTATCAAGTTGATTTTTGATAGCGTCAATAATTATTGGATTACGATGACCAACATTACTTACCGAAACACCTGAAACCAAATCAATATATTTTTTTCCATTAACATCGAATAAATAAATTCCTTCCGCTTTTACGATTTCTAAAGCAAGTGGATGCGCTGAAGGCAAAGCCAGATGCTGAAAAAATAATTGACGTTGAGTTAACATACTTTTTGTTTTTAGCATTTCAAAAGTACATAATATTGTTCTTTGTAACTTATCATTTGTTAAATTAATTACTCCATTACTGAGTTCACTCCGAAAAGTCAAAAAAATAAAAAAAATGCCACTAAGACACGAAGACACCAAGATGCACAAAGAACGCACAATCAATATAATAAACTTTGTGAATTCTTTGAGTCTTTGAATCTTTGTGGCAAAATTACTTTTCGGATAGGATTTATCATTTTATTATTCCAGCTATACCATTTTCAAAATTTATCATCATGAATAAAAATTACAATTGATTAATATTTTTGATGGTGAATGTTAGTTAAATGTTCATAAAAAAACTTTGTAGGTTTACAATTTTCGTTTATCATTGTAAATTGCTCAAAAGCATAAATTTAATTATGAATACTAAAGTTGTTGTTATAACAGGAGCGTCGTCAGGTATAGGGAAAGCCCTGGCAAAAGAATATGCATTTGCCGGATATAAAGTTGTTATTGCTGCCAGAAACGAAAAAAAGTTAATTAAACTGAGTGAGGAATTGATAAGAAGCGGCTATGAAGTATATGCTGTTCCAACTGATGTAAGTAAAAATTCTGATTGTAAAAATCTGATAAAGAAAACAATTGACGAATATGGTAATATTGATATTTTGATAAATAATGCAGGTATTTCGATGCGTGCATTATTCGAAGATTTAGATTTGAAAGTTCTAAAAAACCTTATGGATGTAAATTTCTGGGGAACAGTTTTTTGTACAAAATATGCATTGCCTTATTTATTGAAATCAAAAGGATCGGTGGTTGGAGTTTCATCAATTGCCGGTTATAAAGGTTTGCCGGGAAGAACAGGTTATTCTTCTTCGAAATTTGCTATACATGGATTTTTGGAAACATTACGAACAGAAAATCTTAAGAAGAATCTTCATGTTTTGATCGCTTGTCCTGGTTTCACAAATACAAATATCAGAAAAACAGCATTAGGCAAAGATGGTTCGCAACAAGGTGAAACACCAAGAGATGAAAATAAAATGATGAGTTCGGAGGAAGTGGCAGTCAGAATAAGAAAAGCTGTTGAAAAGCGCAAAAGAACTATGATTCTGACATCACAAGGAAAATTGACTGTTTTGCTAAATAAATTATTTCCTAAGCTAATGGATAAAATGGTATATAATCACTTGGCAAAAGAGCCTGATTCGCCATTTAAATAAATAGATTAAATATTAAATAACAAATAACAGAAATGAATAAGCTAACATTAGAAATTAAACCTAAAATTGGATTCGGAGAATTAAATTTTGGTGAAACCAGCGAAAATATTATCACTTATCTTGGCGAAGCTGAAGAAATGGAAGATATCGAAGATGATGATGAATTTAATACGGTAATACTTAATTACAGTAATCAGGGAATATTGGCGTTTTTTGAAGGTGTTGAAAAGTCAGTGCTTTCATGTATTGAAACTGAGAATGAAAATGTTTCTCTATTCGGTAAAATGATTTTTGAGATGAATGAAGCTGAAATAACCGAATTAATGAAAGAAAATGGATTTAATGAAATTGAAACAGGTGTTGATGAAGATGGAGAAAAACGTCTTTCTTTTGATGATGCTATGACTGATTTCTTTTTTATTGATGATGAACTCGTTGCTGTAAACTGGGGTGTTTTGATTAACGATCAGGGTGAGATAGAGGAAATATAGGACTGCTACATTGTTTCATTGTTTCATTGTTTCATTGTTACATGGTTTGAGGTTTATAATTTGATGTAAAAGTAAGAAGTGAATTTTACATTTGACCTCTAAATAAGAACTACAAATACATAGATGTTTTTCTGTTGTATTTGTAGTTATTTTTTTGAAATTAATATAAGAATATAAAAAATCATAAATCGTAAATCGTAAATTATAAATCCTTATATCTCGGATGAAATTCAGTAATAACTTTTCTGAGAAATGTTTTATCAAGAT
>JAIORY010000098.1 GCA_021107915.1 Bacteroidales bacterium
AGTTTTCGTTTTATTTCAATTTCTTCAAATCCTTCAACAATATCACCAACTTTTATATCATTATAGTTTTCAATATTTAGTCCACATTCAAAACCTGATTTAACTTCTTTTACATCATCTTTGAATCGTTTTAGCGAGCCAAGTGAACCGGTATAAACAACGATACCATCTCTGATAATTCTAATATTTGTGTTTCTTGAAATCTTTCCGTCAAGGACCATACATCCGGCAATTTTACCAACTTTAGATATTTTGTAAACTTCACGAATTTCAATATTACAAACAATTTTTTCTTCAATATCAGGTGAGAGCATACCTTCTATAGCTGCTTGCAGTTCTTCAATTGCCTGATAAATAATTGAGTAAAGACGAATGTCAATTTGTTCGGTTTCTGCAAGTTTCCTTGCTCCTATAGATGGTCGAACCTGGAATCCGATAATTACTGCATCAGAAGCAGATGCAAGCATAACATCAGTTTCGGTAATAGCTCCAACAGATTTATGAATTACATTTACCTGAATTTCCTCGTTAGATAATTTTATTAATGAGTCGGATAATGCTTCTACTGATCCGTCAACATCACCTTTTACAATAACGTTCAATTCTTTAAAATCACCTATGGCAATACGCCTTCCAATCTCGTCAAGTGTAATATGTTTTTGAGTACGAATACCTTGTTCTCTTTGTAATTGTTTTCTTTTAGTGGCAATGTCTTTTGCTTCACGTTCATCAGTCATAACATTAAATGTGTCACCGGCTTGTGGTGCGCTAGTTAGTCCTAAAAGAAGGAAAGGTGTTGAAGGACCGGCACTTTTAATGTTATTATTTCTTTCATTGTACATTGCTTTAACTTTTCCAAAACTTGATCCGGCTAAAACCATATCACCAATTTTTATTGTGCCGTTTTGAACAAGAATTTTTGCTACATAACCACGTCCTTTATCAAGAGAAGATTCAATTACGGTTCCGGTAGCATGTTTTTTAGGATTTCCTTTAAGATCAAGCATTTCTGCTTCAAGCAAAACTTTTTCGATCAGGGCATCAATGTTAGTGCCTTTTTTTGCAGATATTTCCTGACTTTGATATTTTCCGCCCCAGTCCTCTACAAGGATATTCATTTTTGATAATTGTTCCTTGATTTTTTCGGGATTTGAATTTGGTTTATCAATTTTATTGATTGCAAAAACTATTGGTACTCCTGCTGCTTTGGAGTGATTGATAGCTTCTTTTGTTTGAGGCATTACATCATCATCGGCAGCAATAATTATTATTACAATATCTGTAACTTTTGCTCCTCTGGCACGCATAGCAGTAAATGCTTCGTGACCCGGAGTATCAAGAAAAGTTATCTTTTGTCCATTGTCTAAAGTAACTTCATACGCTCCAATATGCTGAGTAATACCACCGGCTTCTCCTGCAATTACATTTGATTTTCTGATGTGATCAAGTAGTAGTGTTTTTCCGTGATCAACATGACCCATCACAGTAACAATAGGTGCTCTGGGTTTTAGGTCTTTATAATTGTCTTCCTCTTCTTCTTTTTTGTGAATAGCTTCCTGAACATCCACACTTACAAACTCTACTTCATGATCAAATTCATCAGCAACCAAAGCAATGGTTTCGGCATCTAATCGTTGATTGATAGATGCGAAAATGCCGAGGGTCATACAAGTTTGAATAATTTCGTTTACAGCTACGTCCATCATTGTTGCTAATTCGTTTGCTGTAACAAATTCCGTAACCTGAATAGTCTTTTTTTCTTTTTCTTGTTTTTGTAGTTCTTTTTCTTTGTTTTGATGAACTGTTTCGCGTTTTTGTCTTCTGTGTTTTGACCCTTTAGACTTGCCGGCTTTACTTAATCTGGCAAGTGTTTCTTTAATTTGTTTTTGAACTTCTTCTTCTGTAAGTTCAGGTTTTGGTTCTTTTTTACTTTTTTTAAATTTTGATTTTGAAAAAGGAGTTTGTTTTTTATTTTTAATTACCTCTTTATTAGGAGTATCTTTCTTTATTCTTTTTCTCTTCTTCTTTTTCTCTCTTATTTTTTTATCTTTAGAAGATGCAACTGGTTTTTTAGATTTTTTTTCTATTTCTGTAAGGTCTATTTTATCTAAAATTTTCGGACCGGTAAGTTTCTCGGCTCTTGCCTTAATGATATATTCTTGCTTTTCTTCCGGTTTTTCTTTTTCAACAGTTGGTGTTTCTGTAGGAGTAGTTTTAGGCTTTTCTTTTTTAGATTCTTGTTCAACTGTTTTCTTAGAAAATTTTACAGTTTTCTTTTCTTCTTTTTTCTTAGTTATATGTTTAGATTTCTTTTTTTCTTCTGCTTCTATTTTTCTTTCTTCTTTAGTTTTCTTTTTAGGTCTGGTACGCGAATTTATTGAATTAAGGTCTATTTTTCCAACTACTTTAATACTTTCATTTTCTTTTTTCTCAACAGTTTTTTCTTCCTTTTTTATATCTGCTTTTTCCTGTGGGATTTCTTCGACAGTTTCTTTTTCAATTTCTTCCTTTTTTTCTTCTTCTTTTTCTGTCTTGATTTCTTCCTTTTTTTCTATTGGTAATTTTTCTTCTGCTTTCTTTTCTGGTTTTTCTTCTGCTTCCTCTATTATTTCTTCGTTAGCTTTTTCATCTTTCTTAATGATTGTTTCAGGGTAACTACCTGCTACATTTTTTATAATCAACTCATCTACTTCTTTTTCAAATGTATCTTCAGCAAAATCATTATCTTTTTTATCATCAATTGAAATTGTTTCATGACATTGATGTTCGCTTCCAAGCTTGTCAGATTCTTCTTTCACGGTTTTTTCTGAATAGAATTCATTTTGAAGAATATCAAAAATATCCGGAGATATTTTTGTGTTGGGTTTAGCCTCGATTTGAATTTCTTTTTTTAATAGAAATTCAACGATAGTAGTAATTCCAACATTGAACTCTCTTGCTGCTTTACTAAGTCTTATTGTCTTTTTAGCTTCTGCCATAAATAATTTACTCTGCCTTGAGTTTTCTGTTTAAAAAAAAGTTGTGTAAAAGTAATATTTTTATTCAAATTCAGCACCAAGAATACGAAGAACCTCTTTTATGGTTACTTCTTCAAGGTCTGTTCTGCTTACAAGTTCTTTTATAGTGAGATCCAGTACGCTTTTTGCTGTATCACAACCTATTGATATTAATTCATCAATTATCCATTGATCTATCTCATCAGAAAATTCACGAATATCAACGTCTTCAAATTCAGTTTCTGTGTCGCGATAAACATCAATTTCATAACCTGTTAGCTTTCCTGCAAGTCTAATGTTAAATCCACCTTTGCCAATTGCAAGTGATACCTGGTCTGGTTTTAAGTAAACATTGACTTTTTTATTTTCTTCATCGATTTCTATCGAAGTGGTTTTTGCTGGACTTAATGATCTGGAAATATACAGGCTGGTATTTTCAGTATAATTGATTACATCAATGTTTTCGTTTTTAAGTTCGCGTACTATTCCGTGTATTCTCGAGCCTTTCATTCCAACACAAGCACCAACAGGGTCAATGCGGTCGTCATAAGATTCAACAGCTATTTTGGCTCTTTCGCCGGGAACACGAACAATTTTTTTGATTGTAATAAGTCCATCATAAACTTCAGGAACTTCAGCTTCAAATAATTTTTCAAGAAAAATAGGAGATGTTCTTGATAAAATTATGAAAGGTGTATTATTTCTCATTTCAACTTTCGAAACAACTGCTCTTATGGTTTCACCTTTACGATAATAATCGGAAGGTATCTGTTCGGATTTAGGTAAAATAAGCTCTATGTCTTCATCATCAAGAATAAGAATTTCTTTTTTCCATATTTGGTAAACTTCGCCGGTGATTATTTCTCCAATTTTGTCTTTGTATTTATTATAAACATTATCTTTTTCGTACTCATGGATTTTTGAAATAAGATTTTGACGAATTGTAAGAATATCTCTTCTGCCAAAATCAGCAAATTTTAACTCTTCCGACACTTCTTCTCCAACTTCAAAATCCGGCTCAATTTTAATTGCTTGAGAAAATTCTATTTCTAAGTTTTCATCTTCAACCATTCCATCTTCAACAATTTCACGATTTCTCCATATTTCAAGGTCACCTTTGTCAATATTAACAATGATATCAAAATTTTCATCTGATCCATGTTTTTTAATAATCATGCCCCTGAATACATCTTCAATAATGTGCATTAAAGTTTCGCGGTCGATGTTTTTAAATTCTTTAAATTCCGCAAATGTTTCAACTAAGTTTATGTGCTCCATCTTTTTATCAATAGAAGGTTTATATTTTATTTTTTAAAAGAAATAATAATTTTAGTTTCTTTTATTTCGTTAAATGAAAGTTCAATGATATCATCATTAATTCCTTTCTTTTTTTCTTTTTTACTTACAATAGGTTTTAATTTAATAAAATTTTCATTCACTTCAATTAAAGTTCCTTTGAGTTTTGTTTCATCAGAAAGAAGAATATTTACTTCTTTTCCGACATTTTTTTTGTACTGTCGAAAAGTTATAAAAGCCTGATCAATTCCGGCAGAAGAAACATTAAGTTGAAAATCAACAACATCTCTGTTATAGCTTGATTCAACAAAACGACTGACATCAACACAATCACTAATAGTTATGTTGGTATCGCTATCAATAAATATAGAAATATTATTAACAGGCTTAATTTTAATATCTACCAAAAACTTATTAGTTCCAAGAAGTTTTTCATTAACCAGTTTTTCTATTTCATCTTTTTTAATCATAAAAAGTAATATGTTTTTTACTAAAAAGAGGGGACTAAGTCCCCTCATTATCATTTCTCCTATCCCTTTTTTGCTGCAAATGTACAATATTTAATTAAAATACAAATAATTTACGGCAATTTAAGAAATAAGCTGCCCATTATTACAAGCAGCTTTTTCTTTTTTGTTGTCCGACCAGGGCTCGAACCTGGACTCTTCTGGACCAAAACCAGACGTGTTGCCAATTACACCATCGGACACTTTGATTTGGGGATGCAAAATTATAACTTTTTTTTAATATAAAAAATTATTTTAATAAATTAGTAAGAAAATTATCAGATAGCAGAAAAACAGAGAGATAGGATTTGTTTTGTGTTAAATTTCGTTAATTTGTTTATGATAATTAATAATTTATTAAGCAAAATTTATACTTTCGCCTAAAATTAATTTATACAGATTAAAAAATTATTTACATGGAAAAGTATAAAAAGTTTAATAATATTATTGGTTGGTTGATATTTGCTATTGCTACCATTGTTTATTTTCTTACCGTTGAACCAACAGCCAGTTGGTGGGATTGTGGAGAATATATTGCAACTGCCTATAAATTGCAGGTAGGGCATCCTCCGGGAGCTCCGTTTTTTCAATTGCTTGGAAGGTTTTTTACGTTATTTGCTTTTGGTGATGTAAGTAATGTTGCCTTGATGATAAACATAATGTCTGTATTATGCAGCAGTTTTACTATTTTATTTCTTTTTTGGTCAATAACTATGCTTGCCGAAAAAGTTGCTTTACGTGATGGTGAAATGACTGACGGAAAAATGTATGCAATTTTTGCCAGCGGTATTGTTGGCGCTTTAGCTTATACTTTCTCCGAATCGTTTTGGTTTTCAGCGGTTGAAGGAGAAGTGTATGCAATGTCATCCTTTTTTACCGCTATTGTTTTTTGGGCGATTCTTCGATGGGAAAAAATAGCCGATCAAAGACATGGATACAGATGGTTGATTTTAATTGCTTATCTTATGGGTTTGTCAATTGGTGTTCATTTGCTTAATCTGCTTGCTATTCCGGCAATTGCTTATGTATATTATTTCAAGAAATATGAAGCAACAAGAAAAGGTTTTATTTATACAGGAATAATTTCAATCTTTATTCTTGCCGCAATTATGTACGGAATAATTCCGGGGATTGTAAAACTCTCTGGATTATTTGAGTTGTTATTTGTAAATAATATGGGATTACCTTTCAACTCAGGAACAATTGTTTATTTCTTGCTTTTGATAGGACTAATAATATGGGGATTACAATATACTATTAAGAAAAGGAAAGTTGTTGCTAATTCAATAATTATTGCTTTAGTATTTATTCTTATTGGGTATTCTTCTTTCTTTATGTTGGTAATCCGTTCAAATGCCAATACTCCAATAGATGAAAACAGCCCTGAGGATGCGATTAGTCTTTTATCATATCTTAACCGCGAACAATATGGCACATGGCCAATTGTTCATGGGCAGTATTTTAATGCTCCTGCTGTAGATTATGATGATGGAAGTCCTGTTTATATTAAAGATAATAAAAGTGGGAAATATATTATTACAGATGATAGAAAAAATACAATTCCTGTTTACGATCCTGAGTTCACAACTTTATTCCCACGAATGTGGAGTGATCAAAAACCAACTCATATAAGAACATATAAACAATATATAAAAAAAGGCGAAAAGGTTAGAGTAACAAAACCTGACGGCTCTACAGAAATATTAACAAAACCAACTTTTGGTGAAAATCTTTCTTATTTTTTCAATTATCAGATTGGTCACATGTATTTAAGATATTTTATGTGGAACTTCGCCGGAAGACAAAATAATATCGAAAGTCAGGGTGAAATAGAACATGGTAACTGGATTAGCGGAATAAATTTTATAGATGAAATGAGACTCGGAAATCAGGATGAATTACCGAAAAGCATGGATAATGATGCAAATAATAAATTCTATCTTCTTCCATTTATACTTGGATTAATTGGATTGCTGTTTCATTTTAATGTATCAAAAAAAGATGGTTTTGTTGTTTTTTTATTATTTTTTATGACAGGAATAGCAATTGTAATATTCCTCAACCAATATCCTTATCAGCCGCGTGAACGTGATTATGCGTATGCCGGATCATTTTATGCTTTTGCTATTTGGATTGGAATGGGTGTTATGGCATTATTTAACTTGCTGACAAAAAAAATCAATAATCCTAAACTCGTTGCAGTTGTAGTTGGATTGGTTTCTCTTATTCTTGTTCCCGGAATAATGGCAAAAGAGGGCTGGGACGATCACGACAGATCAGGAAAATATTCTGCGAGAGACTTTGCTGCAAATTATTTGAATTCTTGTGCGCCAAATGCAGTTTTATTTACAAATGGTGATAATGACACCTTCCCATTGTGGTACGTTCAGGAAGTTGAGGGAATAAGAACCGATGTTAGAGTTGTAAATTATATGCTTGCCGGAGGCGATTGGTATATACATCAGTTGGGAACAAAAATATACGATTCCGAAAAACTTAAGTTTAAACTTACACCTGATCAATATAATAAAGGAGTAAATCAGTATATACCTTTCTTTGATCGAAGTGTTAAAGGAAGAACAGAGTTAAAAGATTTAATAAATTTTATTGCAAGCGAAAATGAACAGACTAAAGTCGGACTTCAGGGTGGTGGAAAAATAAATTATCTCCCGACAAAACGACTTAAACTTACAATTGATTCGGCTGCTGTTGTTGATAATGGTATTGTTCCTGCCGATCGTGCCGGTGAAATTGTTCCGGTTATTGAATGGGATATCAGGCAAAATGCTCTATATAAAAACGATCTTATGTTTCTCGATTTTCTGGCAAGTAATAATTGGGAACGCCCAATTTATTTTGCTAATCCCAATTCTATGAGTAAAGTTTTTGGTGTTGATGAATATTGCCATCTTGATGGTATAGTTTACAAATTTATGCCGATTAAAGCAAAAGATCATATCTCTGGTCTTGGTGGCGTTGATGTTGACGGAACTTATGATTTGCTGATAAATAAAGCAAGATGGGGAAATCTTAACAAAAAGGGTGTTAGTATTGATCGCGAAAGTATGAGAAATTCAGCTATTGCCAAGCAGGATTATATACGCTTAGCTACCTCATTGATGCTGGAAAATAAAAAGGATTCAGCTATTGCTGTTCTGGATAAATGTCTTGAATTTTTTCCTGAAAATAAATTCACTTTTAATTATTATATGATTCCTTTTGCTAATGTTTATTATCAAGCCGGAGCTATTGAAAAAGGAAATACAGTTGTTGAATCATTATTAGATGTGTATCGTGATGATCTGGATTATTATAATTCGCTTGATGAAAAACGGTCAAGAACTTTCGATAAGGAAAAGCAACAAGCAATTGCAATTATTCAACAACTTGGTCAGCTTGCAAAACAAAATAAACAAATAGAATTAAGTCAACAGATTGATAGTGTTTTTTATCAACAGATAGAGTTTTTGAGATAATTAGTGTTTGTCCATAATGTCCGCTATCTTCGTTACGCTTGTCAAAAAAATACTCATTTACACAAAAGTAAACTCCGCTTTTTTTGACTTCGCAAGCCTTGATAGCGAACATTCTGAACTAAACACTGACTTTATAATTAGTTGCTTTAAAAAAACGCTAATAACTAAAAAGTAATCGAATTACTTATTCAAAAATTTGCAATATAGATAACCTTCCAACTCTTTTTTGAGCTGGAAGGTTTTTTCAATAGATGTCTTTTTGAATTTTGTTCAGAAACTTTGGAACTGGTTGATTGATTATACCAATTGTATTTTAAAATGCGCTGAAAGTGCATTTTAAAATTTACAATGGTTAATGCCGATACATAATCAAAGTGTTTTAAGAAGTGGAACAAACTTAAAGCGCATTTTGATTAGTAATCGGTATTAGTTCCTTTTCTCTTTACGTTTTCCCGAAAAATAAAGTAGCACAAATCCCGCAATCACAAAGGGAATACTTAAAAGCTGACCCATATTTAAAAACATATTTTCCTCAAAATCAACTTGTCGTATTTTAATGAATTCGATAATAAATCTTGAAGAAAAAACAAGTATCAGAAACATCGAAAAAAGAAATCCGTTTTTTGGAGGTGTACTTTTTTT
This sequence comes from Bacteroidales bacterium, assembly GCA_021107915.1. Classification (GTDB taxonomy): domain Bacteria; phylum Bacteroidota; class Bacteroidia; order Bacteroidales; family JAIORY01; genus JAIORY01. The sequence goes on from JAIORY010000098.1 coordinate 8,917, forward strand.
AAAATATTCCCACATTAAATAAATAAAAATCAGTAAATATGAAAGGGCTTCGTATAATTGTGCCGGATGGCGGGGATCAATTGCTAAAAGTTGGTCATAAGATTTGATAAAAACAAAAGCCCAGGGTAAATCGCTCAGAGTACCGATAATTTCTGAGTTCATCAGATTCCCCATTCTGATAAAAAATCCTGATAAAGCTACAACTATCACAATTCGATCGATAACCCATAGAAATGATTTTTTGTTTTGTTTTGAAAATATCAGTAATGCTGCTACTATTCCGATGCCGGCTCCGTGACTTGCCAAGCCTCCTTCCCAAATTTTAAGAATTTCAATAGGGTGAGATAAAAAATATGCCGGTTCGTAAAACAGACAATGACCTAAACGTGCTCCGATTATCGTGGCGATAACCATGTAACTTGTCAGTTTGTCGAGAAACTTTTCGGGGACACCTTCTTTTTTGAATATTTTCAGCATAATATAATATCCAAAAATAAACGACATTGCAAAAAGTAGTCCGTACCATCTTATTGCAAAGTTTCCAATTCTGAAAATTTCGGGGTTTACATCCCAAACTATTGAGTTTATTAGCATAATTGATTTGTTTTTTTATATAGTGTTTGCAAGAAAACGCCAATAACTGCGTTATGCTTATCTTAAAATCCAGTCATTTACAAAAGTAAACTCCTGAATTTTAAGATTTCGCAAGCCTTGTTCTTGACGTTTTCTTATCAAACACTAAGTTTTTGTGCAAAGACTTAATAAGATAAAATTTCAATAAAGCTTTCTTTAGCTTGAATATCCCAAATTATTTTGAGTTTTCTTTTTGCCATTTTTTAACTTCTTTTTCAAGATCATCTTGTTCAATATACTTCCCTTTTGCTATGAGTCTTTCTGCTATCTCTACTTCCTTATTGTAATCGTCAACACTAATTCTGTCCTCATTTGTCATAGTTTAATTTTCTCCTTTCGTTACAAAATTAATTCAAAATATATTATTCTACAATAGAAAGAAAATTAAATGCTAAATAATGTACAAAATTAATCCTGATTTTGCCAATATTCAATCCTTTTTTTCAAAAGAGAATAATCATTTCTCATTGATAAACCGGAGAAATCTTTTGAATGCTCAATAGCTTTTTTAATATCCAAATCTTTTTGTTTTACAGAAAAGAATATTTCTTGATCGTGGAAATATTTTGCAAGATATTCTTGTTCGGTTTGTCCGGGAGTGGGAGCAAATATGGCTTTTTTATTTAAAGCTGTCAAATCCATAAGACTGGAATACCCCGGTCGGCAAATTATTAATTTTGAGTTTAAAATGTATTCTGATAGTTCTTTTGAATTGAGATGAGAAAATACTTTTACATTTTCATCTCGATTATCAGGATTCTCATCTCCGGGCATTCCTCTTACAACAACTGATTTTAATTTAAGACTTTTTAGTTGCGATAAGATTTTCTTTTCAAAAACACTTCGTTGAGGTTCAGGTCCTGAGATCAAAGCCAGAATATCAGTTTTAACATTTATTTTTTCTGTTGGTAATTGATCATTAAATCTGGATAATGAACCAATGAAAAATGATTTTTCAGAAGGTGAAAATTTATGTGACAAATCGCCTGAAAGATTTGGACTACCTTGATTGTCGGGTATCCAGCATTCATTGTATTTTTTAATTATTAATTGGTTTATTTTATAAAGAAACTTTTCAAGAAACTTAAAATTCCCCGGCATTTTTATCATTATTTGGTGGGTCATAAAAATGCAGGGAATTTTTTTGTTCCAAAGCCCAAAACGGTTATCCGAAAAAACAATATCAATCTGATGCTTGCGAATTATCTTTATTAATTTCCTATGTTCGGAAATGATTTTTAGAATAATTTTCGGAAGTAAAAAAAACATTTTCAAAACCATACTTCCTTTTTCAGGATAAGTAATATTGTAGCCTTCGAATTTTACAAATTGCAAATCAGGAAATTCCGTTTTCAGAAAAGCAAGCGGTCTTTTATCGGATGCAATAATAACTTCAAAATCCTTATCAATAAGAATTTTAATAATTGGGACTATTCTCGTAGCATGACCAATTCCCCAATCAAGGGGACAAACCAATATTTTTTTTAATTTTTTCAATGAAAATTTATAAAAAGGTTTTTACAAAAATATTAAAATATTAGTAATGCGAAGTATTTTTCTATTAGAAGCACTTATACCGTGGGAACAGACCTAAATTAATGCCACAGATTCACTGATTAAGAATAAAAAATCCAATTATTATCTAAACTTATGTATGAAATAATTTATGGGGAAACTAAGCTTTACTAATCTGTGAATCTGTGGCTAATTATAATTCCAACTATTTTTTTACATAGAATCTGTTTTAAAATCATTTTTCTCAAAAAATGGGTTTATATTCCCCAAATATTTTTACTTTTAGGGAATTGAAATTATAACATAATCTTAATCCATTGTTACTTTATAAAATCGGTATCACCCTTATTCCCGAAATTGGGGATATTGTTGGCAAAAAATTAGTTTCTTATTGCGGAAGTGTCGAGGCGGTTTTCCGTGAAAAGAAAAATGCTTTGATAAAAATTCCCGGAGTTGGAGTACATTTGGCTAATTGTATCGTCAATCAGGCTATTCTGAAAAGAGCAGAGAAGGAAATTAAATTCATAGAAAAATTCAATATCACATCGCTATTTTATTTAGACAAGAATTATCCTCAGCGGCTGAAACATTGTGCCGACAATCCGATGATGTTGTATTACAAAGGGAATGCTGATTTGAATTCTTCCAGAATCATTAGTATTGTCGGAACCCGCAATGCTACTGAATACGGGAAAGAATTGTGTAACTCATTTATTAAAGATGTGAGTGAAATGGATATTCTTATTGTTAGCGGACTTGCGTATGGAATTGATGCGTGCGCTCATAAAGCTGCTCTCGAAAATAACCTGAAAACTGTTGGAGTTCTTGCTCATGGGCTTGATAGAATTTATCCTCATCTTAATAAACCCCTTGCCGGAAAAATGCTGAATAATGGTGGTTTGTTAACCGAATTTATTTCCGAAACAAATCCTGACAGGGAAAATTTCCCGAAAAGGAATAGAATAGTTGCCGGTATTTCGGATGCGGTTATTATAGTTGAATCGGCGTTGAAAGGAGGTGCATTGATAACCGCAGATATTGCAAACTCTTATAATCGTGATGTGTTTGCCTTTCCGGGAAGAATAGGGGATAAGTACTCGGAAGGAACAAATAATTTTATTAAAACTAATCGTGCTGCATTAATTCAGTCGGCGAAAGATTTGAAATATATAATGAGGTGGGATGAAAAAGATAATAAATCCAATATTCCAAAACAGCAAAAATTATTTATCGAACTTACTCCCGAAGAAAAAATTGTTGTTGAAATATTAAAAAATGAAGGCGAAACAGGTTTTGATAAATTATATCTTGAATCGAAATTAAATATGAGTAAAGTGGCATCTTCTTTGCTTAACCTCGAATTTGAGGGTGTTGTAAAAGTCCTACCGGGGAAGGTGTATAAGTTGTTGTGAAAGTAAATATTGAAATAATAAGCACCAAATAACAATAATCAAATTTCAAATAAATTCCAATAAATAAAAATTCCAAATAACAAATAAATTCCAATTACTAAATGTTCAAATTCCAAATAAATATATGATTATAAAAAAGATTGTGAATTAAGTTTTGGTCATTGATATTTCGAATTTGGAATTTATTTGAAATTTGTTTTTTGAGATTTGAGATTTTAAAATTCAATCTTATTATCTACAAATTATCCTGAGTTATTTCTTCTTCAATTTTTGTGTTAACACCTTTGATTGCAAGTAATACAGCAATTATTACCGAGCCGATACTAAATATAATTAATAATCTTTTATCATCAGTACAAAAACAAAAATTATACAGTCCATGGAAAAATACGGTTGCACCAAGTCCAGTCATCGAATCAACAAAACGGTTTTTTCGGGATTTGCCAAGCCCGACAAAAAATCCCATAATTATCCCGGAAATAATACTGAAAAACGGGTAAAGGAAAAGATAAAGAGTGTCAACATTTGCTCCGATAATATTATATCCTAAAAGAAAAATAGATCCGGTTACAAAACCAAGTGAAATTATTACTGAATAAATAATTCCATCTAAAGGTCCACGAAAACCTTTAAGAGGTAGAAAGTAATATCTTAAGAAAAGAAATTTTCCGAATTCTGAAGAAAATCCTATAATTACAAAAGTGTAAAACGCTGTTCGTTTAATATTTCTTAGTTCATTTAGATCAAGTACTTCGGCTAATAACTGTGCGCCATAAACTAAAATAACACTAATCAATCCAAAAAGGATTGCCATTAAAAGAAGTTTAAACGATTCTACATTAAGTCTTATACGTAAGTATAAAAACGTTAATAATAGGATTACAGGAGCGATAAATAATGATAAAATTTCAATTCCATTCATGACAAAATAATTTAAAATGACTAAAATTTAAAATGACTAAAATAACAAAATTTAAAATGACTAAAATAAAATGTTTAATAATAACATTAACAGATGATTCCGGTTTTATCAGAATGTCATTTTTGCAACAATTTTGCTTGAACCTATCCTGATAATTTTCGGAATTAGGCACTAATTAATATTCAAATATAATATAAGTTTGTAATTTTACGAAAAAAAAATCAACTTTTTTATTAACATAAATAATTGAAGTAATAAAATTAGTGTAATTACTCAGCCAATATAAAATGTTAAAAATAAATATTTGCCACAGGTTCACAGATTAAAAAAAATTAATTTTTATAAATTTTAATCTGTGAATCTGTGGCTATTAAGGTTAATATTAATGGCTTGGTAGTTGTAAATTAATTATAAGAAATAAAATATGTTTGAAGGAATTGTTATAAAATCTACAGGCAGCTGGTTTACTGTTATGCAAAATGACGGCAGTAAAATTAATTGTAAATTAAAAGGACAATTTCGCATAAAGGGAATAAAAACAACTAATCCGGTTGCTGTTGGTGATAAAGTTGAATTTATTCATGTTCGTGATGAATCTACCGGGCTAATAACTCGTATTTTTGAAAGGAAGAATCATATTATCAGACGTTCAACAAAACTTTCTGCACAGTCTCATATTATAGCTTCAAATATCGATCAGGCAGTTTTAATTGTAACACATGCACAACCAAGAACTTCAACAGGGTTTATAGATCGCTTTCTTGTAACTGCCGAAGCTTATCATATTCCTGCGGTTTTGCTTATTAATAAAATTGATCTTTTTAATGAAGAATTAAAAAATTATCATGATAAGATAATTCAAATATATTCTTCAGTTGGATATCCATGTTATTCGGTTTCGGCACTAAAAGGTACAAATCTGACACAATTAAAGAACTTATTAAAAGATAAAATAAGTTTGTTGTCGGGTCATTCGGGTGTGGGAAAATCGGCTTTAGTAAACGCAATAGAACCCGGATTGGATATTAAAACCGGCGAAATATCTCATGTTCATAATAAAGGAAAACATACAACTGCTCATGCCGAGATGCACAAACTTTCGTTTGGTGGTTTTATTATTGACACGCCCGGAATAAAAGAATTCGGTTTGCTTGATTTTGATAAAAATGAAGTTGCAGAAAGATTTCCGGAAATGCGTGAGAAAATGCATGATTGCAAATTTAATAATTGCACCCATGTGCATGAACCCGATTGTGCCGTAAAAAAAGCTGTTGAGGATGGAACAATAAATAAATCAAGATATTTGAATTATCTTAGCATTTTAAATGATAAATATTTTGAAATTGTTGATTGGGAGAAGTGATGATTAAATTTAAAATGACTAAAATTTAAAATGACTTAATACGCATTGACATATTTAATCATTTACATTTAAATAACAGTAAAACTATAATTATAAAAATATGTTGGCCAAATATTTACTGAATGACGCAATAATTCCTTTGAACGACTCTGATACGGGAGCAATCGCTCTGAGTTGGATGGATGATTATAAAGTTTCTCATCTGCCAATTGTTAATAATGGTGATTTTCTTGGCTTGATATCGGATGAAGACATTTATAATATGAGTGATTTTAGTGAACCGGTTGGAAATCACACTTTGACATTATCAAGTCCTTTTGTATATGAACATCAGCATATACTTGAAATAATAAAAATTGTTGCTTCACAGAAACTATCATTAATTCCTGTGTTAAACAAAAAGAAAAAATATATTGGATCAATTACTCTGAATAGAATAATCGAAAGCATATCAAAAATTTCTGCTGCTGAAAGCCCTGGAGGAATTATAGTTTTGGAAGTTAGTCAGAATGATTATTCATTATCTGAAATTTCGCACATAATAGAATCCAATGATGCAAAAGTGCTAAGTCTTTATATCGAAACTTCTGATAATTCAACGAAAATGAGGGTTGTTATTAAGATCAATAAAATTGATATTGCTCCTGTTTTACAAACTTTTAATAGATACAACTATGATATAAAAGTATCATTTTCGGAAAAAGATGACACTAAATATCTTAAGGAAAATTATGATTTGCTGATGAAGTATTTGGATATGTAAGAATTTCGAGTTTGAAGTTTGAAGTTTGGAGTTTGAAGTTTGAAGTTTGAGAGCTTGCTATATCAAGATAATTATATGTAAGTGACTTTTCTGGTTTTTATTGATGCTGATTTTGTTTTTTATTTAATCATTTACGCATTTAATCATTTTAAACCAGAACCTAATTTAATGAATAATAAATGAGAATTATACTTTTGACATTGATACTAATTTTCTCAACTGAGGTTTTTTCTAATACCACGGATGATAATATTTTATTCAATTCTCCTGATAGTTTGTTGGTGATTGATGATTCTGTTTCAGATAATTATAAAACTGTTGTTGTTAAAGAAATTATCCTTACGGGAAATAAAACCACAAAAGATTTTATTATTTATCGTGAACTGGAAGTAAGTGTAAATGATACACTATCAATTTCAAAATTTGATTCTCTACTTATTAGCAGTCGCGAAAATTTGTTAAATACTTCTTTATTCAATTTTGTAACTTTTAATTTGGAATTTGTTAGGAATGGAAATTTTGCCGAAACTAAGGTTACGGTTGATTTTGTAGAGAGATGGTATGTGTGGCCTTTTCCGATTTTTGAGTTGGCAGAAAGAAATTTTAATACGTGGTGGAAAACAAAAGATTTTTCCCGTGCCAATTATGGCTTTTTTCTTACGATGGATAATTTCAGAGGCAGGATGGAAAAACTGAAAGTGCTTGTCAGTATGGGTTATGACGAAAAATATGAGTTTTCTTATCAAATTCCATATATCAATAAAAAACAAACAATTGGTTTTCAGTTGGCAGCCGGACTGCTGCAAAATCATGAGACTTCTGTTTTTACAATAAATGATGCACTTCAATATTTTAAAAGTGAAGATTCATATCCGAAAAAGAAAAAATATCTTGGTTTACAACTTATCAACCGTCCAGATATTCATAACACACAAATTTTCGAAATAAAATATAATCAGTATGAATTTTCTGATTCATTATTAAAAATCAATCCTCTTTATTCGATTAACGGTTTTTCGAAAGTTCGTTATTTCTCATTTTATTATCAATACAAAAGCGACTTCCGCGATTTTAAAGCCTACCCTTTAAACGGTTATTATTTTGATGTTGTGTTAAACAAAAGTGGTTTTGGACTTTTTAAAGAAAAGTTGGATGTTTTTTTCGTTCATAGTACTTTCAGGAAATATTGGAAATTGTGTAATAGATTTTATTTTGCTTATATGTTATCGGCAAAATTTTCATCAGATTCTTTTCAGCCATATTTTATTCAGGAAGGATTAGGTTACGGAAGAAATTTCCCGAGATCTTATGAATATTATGTAATTGACGGACAAAATTATGGCTTATTAAAAAGCAATGTTAAATTTGAATTAATTCCGGAGAGGGTGAAGAAATTTGGTTTTATCCCTTCAAAAAATTTTAACACACTTCATTTTGCAGTTTATCTTAATCTCTTTGCTGACTTAGCTTATGTTAAGGATAACATTTTTGATTTAAACAACACTCTTTCAAACGAATTATTATTCGGCACAGGCATCGGACTCGATATTGTAACATATTATGATATTGT
>JAIORY010000068.1 GCA_021107915.1 Bacteroidales bacterium
ACAATTAATGCCGAAGGAGCTACCTTTAAAAGTGTTTTTATTCCTCCAGATTGAAATCTTTTTAATTTTCCGGTTTTTGTGCGGGTTCCTTCCGGGAAAATACATGCAGAATAATTTTTCTTTTCGATCAACCGTCCGAGTTTAATAATTTCTTTTATTGATTGAGAACCATTTTTCCGGTCGATCAATGCTGCCCCGCAATGTCTCAGGTAGTAGGAGATGCTGGGAATGTTTTTTGCCAATTCTATTTTAGAAATAAATTTTGGATGATGTTTTCTGAAAAACCAAATTATAGGAGGAATATCAAATGAGTTTTGATGATTCGAGATAATAATCAAAGGGCGATTGACAGGTAATTCGTAAAATCCGTTTTTGCGAATTTTAGCACCCATAATTTTTAAGTTTAATAAAAGTAGAAAATTTAAAATATCTACTGATTTTTTATGAGCATTATAACCCCAAACTAAATTACAAATAACCTGTATGGGATGAAAAATCAATAATAATAAAGCAAAACCTATGTAATAAACCGGTGTAAGAATATATGATAAAAGCTTTTTCATATACATGCTTTATATTTGATTTTCAAAAGAACAAATTATTTATTTCTCACAAATTTAACAATCACCTGAATAAATACAATAAAAATTTAAAATTACTGAATTTGGAAATTATGATCTACCTTCCTCGTTTAGCAACTTAGTGCTGTGTTTTATGGTTCGTAATGTTAAAGTGATAATTATGGTTATTGCAAGAATATATGTTGAAAGTCTGTCCCACTCAATTTTCTGATTCAAAAGAAAAAATCTATAATAATCAATAAAAGTAAAACAAAGAACCGTTGCAAGAAAACCGGAATATTCGCGTCTTAAAACACTTTTTAATGAAAAAGGCGTTGTATTCTTTTTGTAATTTTTGAATGATGGAATAAATGCCGGTGCAGTTAGTGACCAATCAAGATATTTTTGTCCGAATTTTTTTTCCAGAAACCGTTCCTCAGCAAACATTATTCTTTCGTAATATAACCAAAAAGCCAGAGATACAATAATTATAAAATAAATATTAAAAGTAAAAAGCACGATTCCTATCCACATAAAGTAATTTCCCAGATACAAAGGATGACGAACTGCTGAATAAATTCCGGTATCGTTAAGCGATTCCGCTACCTGATTTTTTGTGTTTCTTCCGGATGTTCCTTTTGGTGTTGTTCCAATTGAAATTGCTCTGATAAAAAATCCTAAAATACTTAATGAAATTGCAACTATTGTTAAAATCACGTTAAGTGAATTAGAAATTATTGAATAGTTGGTGAAATAAATTACCGGTAATGCAATAATAAATAATATTACAGGAATTTGCCCTCTAAATCTAAAAAGTGTATTTCCGCTTTTTTCAAACGAATGTATTAAAGCCATATAAATTGTTTTTGAAGTGGCAAAAGTATGAAAATTATAATTTAGAATGGAACTCTACAAATAATATTTAAGCACAATATTGGTAATAAACCAGCAAATTAATCAATTCCTATTCCTTGACTTTGAGTATATTTTGTAAAATGGTATAGAGGAAATACGGGTATAAAGGTATAAGGGTGATGGAATAATAGAGTTGTGGAATAATGGGAAAAAGTGCAAGGGAAAAGTCTTATAGTTATAAATGAGTCCTCATTTTCTTTATTCACCATATTTCCCATATTTCCCACACGACTGAAAGGAGTCCATATAGATTTCCCAACTCAATAATATTTATTAAGAAATTTTTACAGTTAATTGAATATTTATTTGTTATCAAAAATTGTAAATTCGCAGAGAAATGTAGCTAATCAGTACTTAAATTATTGATGAATAATGGAGTGATGGAATAATGGAATAATGAGTCCACTCCGAAAAGTAAATTTAGCCACTAAGACACCAAGTCTCAAAGAATTCACTAAGTTTAGAGTATTGATTGTTTGTTCTTTGTGTGTCTTGGTGTTCTTGGAGTCTTTGTGGCATTTTTGTTTTTTTGACTTTTCGGAGTGGACTCAATAATGGAATAATGGAAATAATGGAAATATGGATAAAAAAGAAACTTATATGACCTTATATGTCTTATATGGTTCAAAAAAATAAATCATAAAAATCATTTAAGCTAAAATATGGATGAACAGAAAAAAGAAAAAGTTTTAAAAGTTTTAAATGATCTGAATATTGAATTCAAGTTATTTTCTCATCCTCCGCTACCTACAATCGAAGTAGCTTTGGAGTACTGGAAAGATATTGATGCAACCCATTGTAAAAACCTGTTTTTCAGAAATCATAAAGGGAAAAAGCATTATCTCGTAATTTTAAAGCATGTGCAACAATTAGCGATTCACGATCTTGAAAAAAGATTAAAACAAGGGAAACTTAGTCTTGCTTCTGACAAGCGTTTGAAAAAATATCTTGGTGTTGAACCCGGTTCTGTAACTCCTTTTGGCTTGGTAAATGATGAGGAAAATCATGTCCATATTTTTCTTGATGAAAATTTAAAAAGTTCTGATAAAATTTCTTTTCATCCTAATGTTAATACTAATTCGCTGGTGCTAAAATTTAAAGATTTTGAAAAGTACTTAGAATGGACAGGTAATTCTTTTGAGTATTTGAAATTGTATGATTAGTTATTAGAATTTTAGATTTAGGATTTAAGATTTAGGATTTCAAAAAGGCTGTTTAAAATAACCAAATATTTTTAATCAAATCTTAAATCTAAATTCTAAAATCAATTTAGTTGTTTTCAAGAATAGCAACTACTGTTTTAATAATTTTTTGTGCATCAGAGCTTTTAATAACAACCTCGTCGGCTCCGGCTTTGATGGCATTTTCCCGGGTTTCTTTTTCTTCATCACCTGTAAAAAGAATTAATTTTGTGTTGTCTAAATCGGTATCTTTCCTGATTTCATAACATAACTCAATTCCTGAAAGCTCAGGTAACATATAGTCTATTACAGCAGCCACAGGTTTTTCCTGTTTTATTATTTCCAGTCCTTCTTTTCCATTATCGGCAATAATCGGAAAAAATCCATACTTATGAAATAATCTTGAATAAAGGTGTAGAATTATCGGGTTGTCATCAACAATAACGAGTTTTTTAAGAGTTTTTTCTTTTTCTTCAGCAGTTTCGTTTCCATCATCTTCTTCATCAATTACCATTATTTGGTCATCAATTTTTAATTTAATTTCATTGTCTGGAAAAATAAAATCTCTACCAACACGTCTTAATCCAAGAACTTCTCTACCCATTTCATTTGAAATTTCAGCTATTGATTGATTTAACATCCCTGAGCCTTTTTTTACTTGAATCCATTGTGGAACGACCTTAGAAATAACATCGGAATCTTTTATTTTTTCTCCTTTTCCCGTAGCTCCGAGAACTGAATCTGCAATTTGTTTTCCGGTGCTTTTATATGGAATAACCACTTTGTCGGCTCCGGCTTTAAGTATTTTGCTTTCGGAACTTATTTCTTCTGCTCTGGAAATAATATATAAAGTTGGGTTTAACTCTCTTGCAGTAAGTACAAGAAACAAATTATCAGGATCATTGCTGAGAAGGGAGATCAAACCTTTAGCTTTTTTAATTCCAGCTTCGAGTAAGATATCTTCGTGGGAAGCATCTCCCTCAATAAACATAATATTTTGCTTTTGTAAATCCATACATTTTGCATGATCAGGTTCAATGATTACAAAATCTGCTTTTGCATCCTTTAAATATTCCATAGCTCCAAACCCAACTCTTCCAAAGCCGCATACAATATAGTGATCATTTAATTTTGAAATTTTAGTTTTCATGGTTTTCATTTTAAAACTTACATTCCAGATTTTTTCAAGAAATAATTCAATAACTGCTCGTCCTGTAAAAGCAAGAGCAATAAATCCGATTAGAATTAATATTACCGTAAAAAATTGCCCTGTATTGCTCAATTCATGAACCTCCCCGAAACCAACAGTAGAAATAGTGATAATAGTCATATATAAGCCTTCCCATAAAGAAAAGCCTTCTATGATCATATATCCGGATGAACCGATTAATAATACAAAAATAAAAATTAAGATAGCCAAAAATATTCTTCTTCTACCTGTCATGGAGAAATTATTTTGAAATTATTAATACAATAATACAAAAAAATTTAAAATTTAAAATTTAAAATTTCAAAATTATAAAATACAATTAATATATTTGATAAAAAGTAAGACCAGATTTATTTTAATTCTGTATTTTTATCAATTCAAAAAAAAAGGCAATATGAAAAATATCCCAAAATTTTTCGGTTTTAGAATATATTTTATCTCTACTCTATTATATCTCTTTCTTGTTATGCCTATTGCCGGAATTCTTTTGGTAAAATATGGACCCGAATGGTTAGAGAAAAATAATATTATTAATGATAGCACTAACATTAATAATGATTCTAAAACTATTAATGTTAGATTTTCTGTTGATTCTATAGCAAAGGTTTTTGCAAAAATAGATACATCCGAAGTTGATATGAAAATGCTCACACCAATCAACAAAAATATTGATAGAGATACTGATATTGATACTGATACTGTTGTTTCATTAAATAAAAAAAATGAACAGGCTGATATTTCTGAAGATTCTGTAGAGACAGATGTGAATAATAAAGGTAGATTTACAAAGACAATAAGTTTATTATTTAGGACTTTAATCTTGAGTTTTATTTTGGGAATGGTTTTTAATATGCCTTTTAATAAATATTTTCGAAAGAAAAGAAAAAAACGATTTATATCGAAAAAGCTTTTCAATTATTGTAAAAAGTTTATTCTGAAATCACCGATAATAAATGTTAGCATTTTTCTTTTTCCGTTTATTCTTAACATATTTTATATGATATATGTGATTATTTATAAAGATTTTGTTGATGATTTAACACGCAGATTTTATCTGCATTTTTTCTTTATATCATTGGTGTCATCATTATTACTTGGAATGTTTGTTTATTTTTGGGAGAAACACAGAGTTCATATTAAATATATTGATCATATTTATTCGAAAGAAGAATTAAAAAAAAGAATATTTAATTTAAAAGTAGGTAAAATTAGAAATCGCTTATGGATATCGAGTGCTATGACTACTTTGCTGCCTTTAGCAATAGTTGTTTTCTACCTTTTCTTAAGTGTTACTACCATTAAAGAACTTGGTTTAAGTCAAATGTCATCCGAACAACTGAAAATTCTTTTCGGAAAATATATTGCCTTTTTTAGTAATGTGGACACAAATGATTTCGAAAGTTTCGTTTATGTAAATGCTTTTGATACTATGTTAATGTTTATCGGGATATTTACAGGAATAGCTATATCCATAATTTATATTTTATTTTTTGTTAATTGGACTACAAGTTATATTGTTGGCCCGGTTAAAGAGTTGCTTATAAATATGCAAAAAACAGGAAGAGGAGAGATGGATCAGTTTGGTGTTGTTCGAACTAATGATGAGATAGGGGAATTGACGGAAGGATATAATGAAATGTCTTTGAAAATAAGAAATTATATTGACAGAATTTCAAGAATCAATAAAGCAAATTCAAGATTTGTTCCTAATCAATTTCTTGAATTTTTGGAAAAAGAGAGTATTGAAGATATCTCTCTCGGCGATCAGGTGCAAAAAGAAATGACAGTTCTTTTTAGTGATATTCGATCGTTTACGAGTATTTCCGAAGAAATGACCCCGAAAGAAAATTTTGATTTTCTTAATAAATATCTTGGATATATGGAGCCTGTAATCAGAACAAATAGTGGGTTTATTGATAAATATATTGGAGATTCAATTATGGCGTTATTTAGCGATAATGTGGAAAATGCAATCGATGCTGCCATTGAAATCAGACAAAAACTTACCGAATTCAATAAGCTTATGATTCAAAATGGAAAACCTGTAATTGATAATGGAATTGGTATTCATTCAGGAAATCTTATGCTTGGAATTATCGGAGGAGAAGGACGTATTGATGGAACAGTTATATCTGATTCTGTAAACTTGACCGCACGACTTGAAGGCTTGACAAAATTGTATGGTGCTTCTATAATTATCTCTGAAGATGTTCTTATTAGAATTAATGACCCGGGGCAATATAATTATAGATTCTTGGATATTGTGAAAGTAAAAGGAAAGAAAACGGCAGTTTATATTTTCGAAATTCTTGATGGCGATAAAACTGATAATATTAAACTTAAGTTAGAAACAAAATCTGTTTTTGCTGAAGCCATACAGTTATACAAAAATTTGGATTTTGAAAAAGCTCTTAATTTATTTGAAAAAGTTTATAAGATAAATAAAGATGATAAAGCTGCTGCTCTTTATATAAAACGATGCGAGTATTTCTGTGCTCATGGAGCACCTGATGCGTGGGATGGAATTGAAATTATGGATGATAAGTTTTAGAATAATGCATATAATTAGAGGAGTGATGGGAATAGGGGAAATAAGGGGAATAGGGGGAATAGGGGGAATAATGGAAATAAGGGAAATAAGGGGAATAAGGGGAATCCATACGGACTCCTTTCAGTCGTGAGGGGAAATATTGGAATAATGGAAAAATGGAAAAATGAAATGATGGAATATAGAAAATATTTTAAAAACGGAATAACTATTAAATTATGAAAATTGAAGAAGTAAAAGATTATATTTTAAGCTTGCTTAATGAAAAACTTGATTCAAAATTGTATTATCATAATATTGATCATACTCTTGATGTTTATAATACGGCAATAATGTTTAGTGAAAGAGAAAAAATCAGCGAATATGACCAATGTCATTTGCTTACAGCTGCTCTCTTTCATGATTCAGGAATGCTTAAAACTTATGAAGGACATGAAGATGCTTCTGTAGAAGTTGCAAAATTAACGCTTCCGGGTTTTGATTATTCCAAAGATGAAATTTATAAAATTTGCAAAATTATTTTGGCAACCAAACCTGATGTCATTCCCGAAACCATCTGTGAAAAAATACTAAAAGATGCCGACCTGAATTATCTTGGCAGAAAAGATTATTTTTTTATAGCACAGAAATTACGTCTCGAATGGGACATAATGAATGTCAATACTTTTTCACTTAAAGAATGGTATAAGTTTCAAATCACTTATCTGAGAAATCATAAGTATTTTACAAAAAGTGCTAACGAATTACGGGAAGAACAAAAGATTAAAAATGTGGAAGAAATTGAAAGATTGTTTGGTTGAGTGAATTTCTAAATAAAGGAAACAATTAAATCTTTTAAATATAAGATTAGCACCACAATTTATTGTGGTGATTTAATGTCAGGCACATGTTATTTATCAGTCCGCTTTAGCGGACTTTTTACAGATAATTTGTATTTTTACATCAATAAAAAAAACAAAATATATTTTGATGAGCAGCGAAGAAGTAAAAAGGAAAATACAGGATTTAAGCAGAGAAATCGAAAAGCATAATTACAATTATTATATTCTCTCACAAGCTCAAATTAGTGATTATGATTTTGATATGCTTCTTGATGAATTAATTGCTCTTGAGAAAAAATATCCGGAGTTTCAATTTCCTGATTCACCAACACAAAAAGTGGGTGGTGCTGTTACCAAAGAATTTAAAACCATTAAGCATAAATATCCGATGCTTTCGCTGGCAAACACATATTCGGAAGATGAAATCAAGGATTTTGACAAAAGAGTGAGAAAAATTATTGGAGACAAAGTTGAGTATGTTTGTGAGTTGAAATATGATGGAGTTGCAATTGGTCTTACATATATTAACGGTTCATTAACTCAAGCAGTTACGCGAGGTGATGGAGTTCAGGGAGATGATGTTACGAATAATGTAAAAACAATAAAAAGTATTCCTTTGAAATTGCGTGGCGATTTTCCTCCTGAATTTGAGATCAGAGGAGAAATATTTTTTCCTCATAAAGTATTTCAAAAACTAAATGAAAAGAAAATCGAAAATGGAGAAGCTCCATTTGCAAATCCAAGAAATGCAGCATCCGGAACTTTAAAAATGCAAGATTCTGCTTTTGTTGCCATGCGACCCTTAGATTGCTTTTTATACAATGTTCAGGGAGATAATTTGTCTTTTAAAACTCATTACGAATCTTTGAAAAAAGCAGCAGAATGGGGCTTAAAAGTTTCTCCAAATGTAGCTGTTTGTCAAAAAGTTGAAGATATTTTTGAATATATTAATGATTGGAATACCGGAAGATCAGAGCTTTCTTACGATATTGACGGTGTGGTTATAAAAGTAAATTCCATGACTGATCGCGAACGATTAGGGTTTACTGCAAAATCGCCAAGATGGGCAATTGCATATAAATTCAAAGCTGAGAGAGTTACCACAAAATTATTGTCAATTGATTATCAGGTAGGACGTACAGGAGCAGTAACTCCGGTTGCAAATCTCGAAGCTGTTCCCCTTGCCGGAACAACTGTTAAACGGGCTTCTCTGCACAATGCCGATATTATTTCAAAACTTGATGTGAGAATTGGTGATACGGTTTTTGTTGAAAAGGGTGGAGAAATAATTCCCAAAATTGTTGGTGTAGATTTAGAGAAAAGACCACCACATTTGTTACACACAGAATTTATAAAAAACTGCCCCGAATGTAATACTCCACTTGTAAGACAAAAAGGAGAAGCAGCACATTATTGCCCGAATGAAAACGAATGTCCGCCACAGATAAAAGGTAAACTTGAGCATTTTATCAGTCGAAAAGCGATGAATATTGATAGTCTGGGCGAGGGGAAAATTGCAATGTTGTTTGATAATGATTTGATAAATAATGTTGCTGATTTGTATGATTTTTCTTATGATAAGTTGATTGGACTTGAAAAAACATATCCGGCCACGGAAGAAAAAGCAGAGAGGAAAATAAGCTTTAAAGACAAAACTGTTAGAAATATTTTGAAAGGTGTAGAAAATTCAAAATCCACCACATTTGAAAGAGTTCTTTTTGCCCTCGGAATCAGATATGTTGGCGAAACAGTTGCAAAACGATTAGCCCGCTATTTTAGAAATATTAATAATCTAATGATTGCTGATTTTGAAGAACTTGTTAATGTTGATGAAATAGGAGAGAGTATTGCTCAGGCAGTTATTAATTATTTTAAAGATAAAAAAAATATAACATTAATTTTCCGGCTTCGACAAAATGGGCTTCATTTTGAGATTGATAATGAATCTGAGGATATTGTAAATAAACTTGATGGAAAGTCGTTTGTTGTAAGTGGTGTATTTGAAAAATTTTCGAGAAACGAAATAAAAAAACTTATTGAAAAAAACGCCGGTAAAAATGTCAGTGCTATTTCCAAAAAAACCAATTATATCCTTGCCGGAGAAAATATGGGACCGGCTAAATTAAAAAAAGCCAACGATCTTGGTATTTCTGTTATCTCCGAAGATGAGTTTTTGAAAATGATAGAGTGAGTTTGAAGTTTCGAGTTTTGGGTTTTGAGTTTAAAGTTGCTAACCCAAAACCCAAAACCCAAAACTTCAAACAAAATAAACTTAATCAGGTAAAGATTTAAAATGCCATTTTGATATTAATATCTTTTCACACTACTTGCACCAGACACATCTGTGTCAATACTTGGATTTCCTTTGTATCTTACTGAAGCAGCACCGGAGGCTTCAACATTTAATTTTTTATTTACAAAAACTTTTGCTTCTGCAGCACCACTGATGTCAATGTCCATAAAATCAGTTTCAAGATCATAAGCTGAGATTTCGGAAGCTCCGGAAATGCTAATTTCTACATCTGTTATTTTTCCTTTTAGGTCTATTTCACTTGCTCCACTAAATTCTATTTCCAGTTCATCTGCTTCAAGTTCCAAATCAATTTCACTTGCACCGCTGCCATCAATTTCAAGCTTATCGAAAGTCAATTTTCCATCATTTGTCAATTCTACAGCACCGCTGAGTTCAATAAAATCAATTTCCTTAAATGTTATGAATATTTTTAAGGATTTTGGATGACGGAAGTTCTTTTCAGAATAAATTTTTAATACTCCTCCTCTTACTTCAGTTACAATTAGTTCCATGAGGTTATCATCTGCCTCAATTGTTAGTGATTCGTTGTTGCCTTGCTTAAGGATAACTTCAAAAGCATTGCTAATATCAATTCCATTGAAATTAGAAACATCTCGTTTTTCAGTAGTTACATTGCCACTACCTTCTACTCCGTCAATCAACATACATCCTGATGAAAATGAGCTGATGAAAAATAATAATACTGCTACAATTCCAATTGTTTTTATTTTCATGATTATTTATTTTTATTATTAATTATTTATTTGACGTATAATCTGTTTATAAGTTACAAATTTATGAATTTTAATACAAACTTGTACTACAATGTTTACTTCTGATATATACAGTTGATTTTGGATTATTGTTTTTGCCAACAGTTCCAATATATGATTTTTGAGTATGTGAAATTTTCTTAATATCGATATTTGAAATAGATTCAGGAAGATCAATATTACCATATTTTACATCTGCATCAAGCTTATAACTTGCATTTGAAGAAATGCCTAATTCAACACCGGCATAATTATTTTCTATTTTTATCATTTTAAAATCAGGAGCAATATTATCCACTTCAAGATTTCCATATTGCAATTCAAATGATAAAGAGGTGGAAATATCATCAATACTAAAGTTTGAAAATTTAGATAAATTTTTAATTACTGATATTTGATCAATAGAAACATTATCATAAGCCGATTCCATATTAATAAATTCAGCCTCATCAATACTTATTGATGAATATTTTGTAGTTAAGTCTATTTTTTTACATTCATCAATTGATAATTCAGAATATTGTATGTCAATTATTCCTGAATTGAATTTATCAAATGTCGCTTTGCTGTAAGCTGAATAAACCTCATTTTTTTCATTGGTTAATATTTCAGCTTGAAGAGCACCATATTTTATTCCAAGCTTTGCTATACCGGTAACTTCTTCGATAAACAGTGAACCGTATTTCTGATAAATATCCACATTCAAAGTTTTTGGCATATTAATATAATAGTTAATCTGAATATTTGCATTTTTAAAAATTGAACCACCTTCATATTCGGTAATTGCTTTAACAAGGCTTTTCGACCCTGAAATATTAATTCCAATATTGTTGAACATTTTTTCTGCTTTATTATCTGAGGAAGCTATTACAATTATTTCAACTTCAATTGAAATAACATTTTTATTCCAGTTTTCACATTTTATCGTGCCGTACTTATTTTTAACTTTAAGTAGAGCATCGGAATTAACATTGAATTCTTTTTTAATCTCTTTTGTAAATTCTTCTGCAATTGCTTGATGTGCTGTAAAACAAAATATTAATGCAAGTCCGATTATTAATTTATAAGTTTTCATGTTTTATATGTTTTATAAGTTATTAAAATTTAAAATTTAAAATGACTAAAATTTAAAAATGACTTTAGTTCACTTTAAGTATTTATTTATTATTTATTGTTTCAATAATTCCGTCCAATACTTTCGATAACAATCTGTAATTATTAACTATTGCACTAAAAGTTCTTTCGTCATCTTTATTATCTGAATAATCTTTTTGTAATTCTTTACGACTATTACTGAGTTCAAGGATTTGATTTTCTGCAATTTTTTTAAAATCAGTATTTTCGCAACATGTGTCAGTAAGTTCGTTAATTGTACACATTTTTTTATCAGTTTGTTGAGCATAATATTTATCAAGTTCTTCAAGTTCTTCGGGTAAATTATTTTCAATTGTTGCATTTACAGCAAAGGCAGATTTTGAATCCGGTGTGTTGATGATAAAAACCAATGAAATTGCAATAAGAACAATTACTGAAGCAGCAATTTTCCAGACAATGTTGAAACTAAACTTATTTTCATTCTCATCTTCCGAATGTAGCTGGGATAATTTATCCTTGAAGCGGTCAAAATGGCCATCTGCCGGCTCCGACTGATTAAAATGGTCTTTGTTGTTTCTGATTTTTTCTTCTATTCTTGTCATAATTATTCCTCCTGATAATTAAAATTAATTTTGAGAAATTATATTTAGTTGGTTTTTCTTAATCATCTCTAATAATTTGCTTTTTGCTCTCGAATATCTGGTTCTTGTTGCATTGTATGAAATATTCAGTATCTCCGAAATTTCTTCATGATCGTACCCTTCTAATAAATATAGAGAAAGGATTATCCTACAATCTTCGGGAAGATCGAATATTGCATTTTTTATTGTTTCAACTTTCTCCGATAAAATAGCAAGATGATCTTCTTTAACATCAGGGAAATCAATTTCCTTTTCATCAAGTGAAATCGTTTCCTTGTATTTTCTTACTTCATTAATTGATTTATTGATCACGATTTTTTTTAACCACGAACCAAAACTTGCAATGCCTGTATAGGTATCAATCTTTCTAAACGCATCTAAAAAAGCTTCCTGCATAACATCTTCAGCTGTTGCCCGATTATTTAATATTCTTAGTGAAGTGTTATACATAGCTTTATAATATAAATTATATATTTTCAGTTGTGCTTTGCTATCATTTTGTTTGCAAGCATCAATCAAATCTTGATGAATATTTATAGATTTTACCTTCAAAATTTTCTATTCTTTAATTCAAAGACAATTAATATTTTTGATTGTTACAAAATTAGTAACTAAAATGGGTTTTAAAAAGTTTTGAGGTATGATATGTGGGAAATGGGTGTAGAATAATTGGATGATTAAATTAAATCATTTTAACACATTCTTATAAATCTTAAAAATCTTTTTCCCTACTTCTTCTTTACTGAAATTCTTTAAAGCAAATTCTCTGATTTTTTCTCGGTCGTATTTTTTGTTATCGTCAAGGAAATTTTCAAGGGCTATAAGCAATGCACTCTCATCTTTTTTTTCAACCAATACGCCTGTTTCTTTGTTGACATATTCCGGTATTCCGCCAACATTGCTCGAAAGTACGGGAACTCCGCAAGCGAAACTTTCATTTATAACAACCGGCATATTTTCGTAATTGCTAAACATCAACATAAGGTCTGATTTATTAATGGATTCAATTAACTTGTTGTCCTCCAGTAGTCCTGTAAAAATTGCAAATTTATTTTTGATTTTTAGTTTATCTGCATAGTTTTTTAGTTTTTCAAGGTTTATTCCTTCACCAACAAGATAACACTCAAAGTCTTGTCGTTTTTCTGAAAGTTTTTTAATTACATTTAATATTCCGCTAATGTTTTTTGAGCGGTCTTCGAAACAAGAAATATGAACAATTCTTTTCTTTTTCCTGTCAGGAATTTTATCAAATGGAATAAATAATTCTGTATCAACAACATTGGGAACAACTGTATAATTATTATTTTTCAAACCATGATTAAGCATTGCATTTTTAAGATTTTTGGTAACAGGCAAAACAGCTGAAGCGTTTTTCACAACAATACGTGTGAATAATTTCCTGAAAAAGCCTTTGTAAGTATTTGTTATTGGCAGATATCTCGACCAGTGTTCAGTAACTATAAATGGTGTTCCCGAATAAATTTTATATAATAAAGCAAATATTCCGAGTCGTGTTAAAATATTGACATGGAGTATCTCAGGTTTTCCACGTTCCTTACGTATTAGTTTTGTTCCTTGAAGATTTGCCTGAAAATATTTGAAACCTTTGATAATTCCACTGATAAGCGGAATATTTGATTGTACGGTTTTATAATATATCCTAACCGTGAAAACATCATTAATCGTTTCAGTAATTATTTCCTTTTTTTTGCTTTTCAGATTGTCATCAGGATGAATGTACAAAAGCGAAACCTTGCAATATTTTGCAACAGCTTCGGCATGTCGCTGGACAAACAAACCGGGCATGGGGTCGTATCGGTGGGGATACCAGCGTGTAAGAAAAAGTGTATTTATTTTTTTTTGCTTATTATCCATTCTTTTTTTATCCAATATATTTTACTAAAACGGAGATATTTACGTTATGTTTCAAAGCCTGAAATAATTATCTATTATATCAATTGCATTTTTTAGTCTTTTTTCATCTTGTCCTGAGACTACACCGAAATTAAAATTTCTCTGTTTTAATTCATCATAATAAAGTTGAAAAAGATATTTTCTTAAGTCTGGATGTTCTCTTTGAGGATCAGGTTGCCAGGGAAGATCAATATTGGTGAGCAGTAAAAGATCATATTGATTTTTGTCAATCATTTTAAGTATCCATTTATGGCAATTACCGTATTTATGCTCGCACCAGATTTTTGTTACAATCAATTCCGTATCACAAAAGAGAAATTTATTTGCTTTATTTTCCTGCTCTTTTTCTTTTGAAATTTGTCCTTTTGCTATTTCAAGAATATCTGGTTTGTTGTATGGACGATCAAGTTTATCAATATATTCGCGGGCATATTCAGGAACATAATTTGTTTTATAATGCTTTGCCAGTTGCCGGGCAAGTATTGATTTCCCTGTAGATTCGGGTCCGGTGATTGCAATCTTTTTAAGCAATATTTTTAGATTCTTTGAATTGTTTTTTCCATTCGATATAACCGAGAACTGCTATAATTAGAAATACAGTAAATTGAAAACTGGTAAAAACCAGCCCTTTGTAAAAATATAAAGGTATTGAAATAATATCGCCAATTATCCAGACTGTCCAGTTTTCTACTTTCTTAATTGCCATCAGCCACATCGCTACAATAAAAATAGATGTTGTAAGAGAATCCCAAATCGGAACATTGCTGTCTGTATAGTTTTTCAGGACATAGCTCAAAACCAAAAAGAAAAATACAAACATTAAAATATTGATTAGATGCTCTTTTTTTGAGCACATGCTAATTGGTCTTTCTTTCTTTTGTGTCCCGACTCTTGTCCACATATACCATCCGTAAATACTCATCACAAAATATACAAAGTTAATTCCCGCATCGGCATAAAGTTTTGCACCAAAGCAGATATACATATAAATTACTACACTTATAATGCCTGTCGGGAAAACCAAAATATTGACTTTCTTGGCAAACCAAACACTCAGTAATCCAAAAATTACAGCAATTATTTCGAGGTAGGTAGTGTTGAGAATGATCTGAATAAGAATATCATAAAATTGATTAAAATCCATTACATCACATTTAAATCCGAATTAATAATCTTGAGCACAAAAACAGAATGTGGTAGTTCGAAAGATTTATGAATCTCATCAGTTAATATTTTCATAACTTCAAAATACTCTCCAAATACGTGAGTGCTAATACCGCTGGTTTTTACGATAATATTATCGTAAGCATTCATTCTGTCAATAAAATCTTTTATCGGTGGAATAAATTCCTCTTTTAAGGGATAGTAACTTATTTCAATTGATGTTTTCATATATTATTTTATAATTTTATATTGCAAAAATATTTAAAAAAATTGTAACAACTTAGCCACTACATTAGTTTTAATAGCCACAGATTCACAGATTTTAAAATATCAAAGATAGTTTTCTTTGTGAAAAATTATTAAAATTTAGTGATTATAATCTGTGAATCTGTGGCAAGTGTTTATTTTTTAATATTTTATATTGGCTGAGTGGTTACAAAATATTATATTACATTTGGATAATATTTAATTAAAAATAGCCAAAATGAAAAATTTTCGAAACAGTTTTATGTTATTGATCCTTGTTGCAATTGTTTCTTCCGGTTGTCTTACGTATGAAAAAAAGGAATATAAATTTGAATTAAAGAGTGAAAACTCAGGAACATTAACAATTAAGTATTTTAACATTATGTCGATAATGGATGATACTCTTGATGTTTCGGAAGATGATTTTGATGTGTTGATATCAGAATATTTGAACGGAGATAAAATTGAGAATAGTTTCCCGGGTGCTCAAAATATTACAAAGAGGCTATTTGAAGAAAACGGTGTTTTATGTGGTGAAGTTACAATGGATTTTACAGATATTAAGGATGTTAGATTATTTAAATATAATGATTTAGGTCCATTAATGTTTAATATGATCAATCTCGAAGAATCTGAAGTTTATAAATCCTCTGATGGTAAATACGGTGGCGAAATAATGCCTGTTGTTTTTTGGGATGGAAGTTCTAATAGCTGCGAATTATCCACAGAGCTTACCCTTCCTGATAATACTTGTGTTGGCTTATTATCAAGATTTAAAAGTTGGAGTGAGGCGGCTAAATAAATTAATTAGTGTTTGTTTATTAAGTCAATTATGTTGATAAAACTTTAGATTTATGATTTCGGATTTATGATTTTTAAAAAATTAATCGCAAATTTTTAAATCTTAAATCTTAAATCTTAAATCTTAAATTGTTTGAGTGTAATTTAATGGACGGAAACTAATTAAAACCTCATATCAATAAAATCAACATCAGGATAGTCTTTTTCCAGAAAAGTAAAAGTTGTATCACTTAAAGGAATATTGGGAATAAACTCTTTTATTTGATATGAATATTCACTTCCGTTTTTATCAAAAATAGTAAAAACAAGAATTTGTTTTTTTGCCTTATCAATAGTAACTTCTATCAACGAATATGTTTTTCCTTTAAGAGGTTTTAATTCAATTATCTCAATTTGTTTCCCATCAATAATAGTTTCTTTAATAAATTTGGATTTATAATCTTCATTATATGAATTTAACAGATTGGAAGGGTTGATGGTTTCCTCACTTTCATCAGCAGAACTAATCATAACTTCCTGATCAGATTTTAAGTATGTCCAAATTGTTTCTCCATCAGAAATAATCATTTGATTAGCTATCAGTAAGCGGTATTTCTGCTTTTGAATATAAAGCTTACCATCCTTGCTTTCATCAATATTTGCTTCTTCGTTATACATTTTATATGTGAAATCCACTTTAATAGTTTCATACGATTCAGTATTTTCGATAACCTTATTGAGTATCTCAGTAGCTTTTTTATCTTTTTGTGCGTTGACTGATAAAAATGCAAAGATTGTGAGGAATATTGTTATTATTTTTTTCATTATATTCTGGTTTCAGGTTTCA
>JAIORY010000403.1 GCA_021107915.1 Bacteroidales bacterium
ATAATTTGAATATTGAACAAGGATTAACAATTTTAGATTTATGATTTTGGATTTAAAATTTAAAATCTTAATTCTAAAATCTTAAATTATAAGAACATCTCTTTATAAACAGACATTTCTAAATATTTTATTTTATGTTGATAAAGTTTTTCAGATCCAGTTATATGGCACAGTATATTATACTGTTTCTTATTGCATTTGTTCTTTGGGGTGGAGCGTTGCTTCATCCGGTTGATGTGATACCATCACAAAATATTTATCCTTTTTACAACATAATTGGCTTCTGGCTTGGAGATAATAAAATATTGTTTTCTGTAATTGGATTTGTTTTGTTGCTTTTTGAAGCTTTGTTGATTAATAGTATTATCACAGAAAGTGAGATAGTTCCCAAAAACAGTTTATTGCCGGGTTTCTTGTATATTATTTTAATGAGTTTTTCTCCCGAACTTCTTACTTTACATCCTGTTTTAATTGCAAATCTTTTTCTTATAATATTTATAAATTTTATTTTTAAAATATATGGACAAATAGAACCATTAAGACTTTTATATAAATTGGGATTTGTTGTTGGGGTTACATCAGCTTATTATTTCCCTGCATATATTTTCCTGATATATATTTTTTGGATTTTGTTTTTTCTAAGATCACTAAGTTGGCGCGAATTAATGATTCCTGTTGTAGGACTAATAACTCCATATATTTTTCTAACTGTGTGGTATTATTGCATTGATAAACTTGAATTGGTTTATAATGATTATCTGAACTTTTTTCAAAAAATGGAAATTATTAATTTTGAAGCAAATTATATCACGATAATTATTTTAGTGATTTTTACTTTATTGTTTGTATTTTCAATGATGAATCTTGCCGTTGGTAAGTATTTTGAAAAAAGTATAAGTACCAGAAAAAAGATAAAACTTTCATTTTCCTATTTAATTATTTCACTAATTATAATTATTTTATATGGTGGTTCAGTAATTAATTTTATAGCCTTGCCTGCAATTCCGATAGCAATAATTATTTCATTTTATTTCTCAGAACTTAAGAGAATTTATCTTCTTAATTTATTAACTATATTATTGATATTAATTATCATAGTAAATAATTATCATTTGTTGGATATTTTGAATTTAGAATGACTAAAATTTAAAATGAACTAAAATGAACTAAAATTTAAAATGACTAAAATTTAAAATGATTATAATAATGAGTCCACTCCGAAAAGTAAAAAAAAATAAATAATGCCACAAAAACACTAAAACACGAAAATCCACAAAACAAAGAACTTCAATACATTATTTTTAGTGAAATTTAGTGACTTTGTGTTTTTGTGGCTAAAAAAAACTTTCGGAGTGAACTCAATAATCAATTATGCATTTACGCATTTTTACAAAAATAACAGTAGAAGTTAATATTTTAAACGCAGAGTCGCAAAAGCGCAGAGAAAAAAATATTTCATTCTCAAATAACTGAAAATAAAATCTCTGCATCTCAGCGTCTCAGCGTTCAATTAAAAAATCTACTCCAGAAACCAAAAAAATAAAAAATGCCACTTAAAAGTTTTTACAGAAAAAAACAGATTGAAGCCGGTTGCGATGAAGCCGGAAGAGGTTGTCTTGCAGGACCGGTTTTTGCTGCTGCGGTTATTTTGCCAAAAAACTTCAAAAATGATTTTCTTGATGATTCAAAAAAACTAAGTGAAAAAAAACGTAACGAACTCAGAAAAATTATAGAAAAGCAAGCAATTGCATGGGCAGTTGCTTCTGTTAATAATCACGAAATTGATGAAATAAATATTTTAAATGCTTCAATTCTTGCAATGCATCGGGCAATCGAAAAACTGAAAGTAAAACCCGGGTTTCTTCTTATAGATGGAAATAAATTCAAAAGATATAAAAAAATTCCTCACGAATGTATTGTAAAAGGAGATGGAAAATTTCTTTCTATTGCTGCCGCTTCTGTTCTGGCAAAAACCCACAGAGACGAATTTATGTGCAATATTGATAAAAAATTCCCTCAATATAAATGGAGTAAAAACAAAGGCTACCCAACCCGCGAACATAAAAAATCTATTTCCGAATTTGGAATTACCAAATACCACAGGATTAGTTTTAATATGAACTCAAACCCGTAGTACGACTTTAAGTCGTGCTACGGGCTTTATATTAACATTCCCTTGTTAATTATAATCCCAACAGTTTGTCATGGCATTTTCAATATCATTTACCTTTGGAAACAAGATAAAATTTTCATCATGAGCGGTTCAGGGAAAATCACTTTAAATTTAGTTTTTGCAGTTATAATTATTGCTTTAATTTCTGCTTCATATTTTTTTATCAGGGATTTTACAATGCCTACTGAATCACCTATTAAAGCTGTTCCACAGAGTTCGGCTCTTTTCATCGAAATAAAAAATCCACAAGAAATAATAAATAAAATATCTGATACAAATAATATCTGGAGAGACTTGTGTAGTATTTCCAATCTTGGCGAATTAAATAAAAACTTAATGTTTTTTGATTCTTTGTCATTGAAAAACAAAAACATAAGAGATATTCTTAGTAATAAAATAATCATTTCGTTTCATACTTCTGTTGAAAATAATATTAAGGTTTTATTGTTGATAAAATTAAAAAATCGCCATCAGTCTTCTGCTTTCCGCGATATTGTGGAAAACGCCTATGGGCACAATGCAATGATTATTCATCAGAAATTTAAAGGCAATAGGATTAATAAAATTATCCGGAAAAATACTGATAAGATTTTTGCTTATACAGTAAAAAATGGTGTTTTTATTGGAAGTTTTAGTATTTCTCTTATCGAGCAATCTTTGGAACAGTTGAGCTCAGAAAAAGCTATTGATGACGATTATTTATTCAGAAAAGTTAAGCATACAGCGGGTAAACGTATTAATGCCAATCTTTATATTAACTTCAGTAATTTCAGTAAACTTGCTTCAGTATTTGCAAAAGATAATCACAGGAAAAATATTAATCTTTTGAAGCATTTTGCAAAATGGAGTGAATTAGATTTGATGCTTAAAGACAATGAATTATTACTGAATGGATATACCGTGGTTTCTGATTCAGTACCCGGGTATTTGCAGCTTTTTAATGATCAGTTGCCACAAAAAATTGAAATAGTTAATATTTTACCTTATAATACAACTGTGATATATGATTTAGGATTTGAGGATTTTCAGACTTTCTTTGTTAAGAATAAAAATTATTCAAAAGCTTATAGTACTAAGTTGCTGAGAAGTTTAAGTAAGATAAATCGAAAATATAATATTGTCATTGAAAAATATATGCTTTCGTGGATTGGTAATGAAGTTGCAATGGTCTCCTCCGCAATCCATTCTAATGAGTTTTCTGATAAATCTTTTGCGATTATACATTCGAAAAATGTTTCGGATGCCAAAAATAAATTGAATGCTCTTACAAAAATAATTCCCGGAAGTTCAAGAAATATTTCCTACAAAAATTACAAAATCAATAAAGTAAATATTCCGGATTTGATTTCGGTGTTTTTTGGTACGGCATTTAGTAGAATCGAAAATAATTATTACACATTTATTGATAACTATGTTATTTTTGCAAACTCCTCATCATCGCTCAAAGATTTTATAAATCTTTATTTGTCAGGAAAAACACTTGATTTGAATGAGAATTATCAAGACTTCTCGGATAATATTTCAGAAAATTCTAATTTGTTTTTTTATTACGATTTTAGAAATTCTCATGATTTATTAAAGTTGTTTTTGAAAGATGAATATTTTTCTGAAATAAAAAACAATATTGATTATTTACAGAACTTTCAAGCTTTCGCATTTCAGTTTTCTTCAATAAATAAAATGTTTTATACAAATATTTATTTAAAAAATAATCCAACATACAAAGAAGAAAATCGTGCTGTATGGAAAACTACTCTTAACGCTGAAGTAACCGGAAAACCCTATTTTGTAAAAGATCATACCAATAATACTTATAATATTATTGTTTTTGATGAAGAAAATTCCATGTATCTGATTGATAATAATGGTAATATTTTATGGAATATCGCACTTGACGGAAAAGTAATTAGCGAAGTTTATGAAGTGGATTATTACAAAAACAGAAAAATTCAGTATGTTTTTAATACTGAGAATTCTATTTATTTAATTGATCTTAAAGGGAGAGATGTTGCCAATTATCCAAAAAAACTCGGAACAAAAGCAACTAATGGGCTCGTAATTTTCGATTATGTAAAAGACAAAAATTATCGAATGGTTTTTGCCGGAGCAGATAAAAAAGTTTATAATTATTCAATAAACGGAAAGGCTGTGAAAGGTTGGATAAATCCAAAATCAAAATCTATTGTTACAGGAAAAATTCAACATCTTATTGCCGGTAATAGTGATTATATTATTATTCCTGATGTTGCCGGAAATGTAAAAATAACCGAGAGGCGTGGAAAAAACAGAATCATTATAAGGGGTGATTTTGTTAATGCCGTGAATTCAGATTTTTATGTAAATAAAACCAATAGCAAAGGAGTGTTGATTACTACAAACCAAAAAGGTCATCTTATTTATATAAAAAGGAACGGACAGACTTCCTCTACTATTTTTGATGATTTTTCGCCCGAGCATTATTTTTTGTATGAAGATTTTGATATGAACGGGTCGAAAGATTTTATTTTTCTTGATAAAAATAAACTTTCTGTTTTCGACCGTTTTAAAAGCATTGTTTTTGAATATACTTTTGATGAAGATGTGCATACAAAACCAATAATCATTCCTGTATCATCGCGCGAGAATTTCCTCGGAATAATATTAAAAAAGAAGAAAGAAATTTATTTGTTTGACAATAAAGGAAATGTAGTAGTGTCAAGTGGTGTAACCGGCGAAATGCCATTTAATGTTGGTAGTTTGAATAATGATAAAAACCTGAATTTGGTAGTCGGGTCCGGTAATATTCTTTACAATTATTTGATACAATGATATTTTTGTAACTATTTAGTCAAACAATAATTCCTGTTTTTTGGCTTTGAGGATAAATATTAATAATAATGTTAAGTCCGCCATAAATCATTATTATTTTAATGCTAATTAATTGCGAATTATTTATAAATACATTTGTACGAAGTATCTTCATCAACTTTTACTTTGAATTTTTTGTCTTTGTCAACAATAAAAGTTTCAAACTGACTATAAGTTTTCCATTCGGTTTCTTCAGGTAAAAGAATTGTCATTTTTCCGGATGTAACAGTCATGTGTTCAATTGTTGATGTTCCGAATTCATATTCTCCTTGAGCCATAACTCCAATAGTTGCATTTCCTTCAGGTGATTTAAAAGCAATTGATTTTACTTTTCCATCGAAATATTCATTTGTTTTAAACATAATTTTGATTGTTTTTAGTAAAAATTTTTCACAAAAATAGAATATCTTATTTAAAAATCATAACAATTTTATTTGTAAGATTAAAACATGTTTTTTACAGTTTTTCCAAAACTTTTTTAGTTTCTACATATCCAATATCAAATATTTTATCAGCTTTTTTCATGCTAAGCAT
Source organism: Bacteroidales bacterium (assembly GCA_021107915.1). Classification (GTDB taxonomy): domain Bacteria; phylum Bacteroidota; class Bacteroidia; order Bacteroidales; family JAIORY01; genus JAIORY01. The sequence goes on from JAIORY010000403.1 coordinate 5,555, forward strand.
CTGGAAGTTAGCCAAGCCTTTTGGTTCAATAAAAATATCACACATTTGTTTTTTCTCTTGAAAATTTGGCTCAATACCAATATGAAAAGACCTCTCGGCAATATTTATCATATTTTTGAATTTATCTTGCTTTCCGATAGGATTTACATAAACACCAATTATTTTGCTGCATTTATCCAATAGTGGTTCAATTGCAAGATTATTAAGTACTCCTCCATCAACATAATAAATATTATCAATAACTGTTGGTTTGAATATTACAGGAATGGATGCGGAAGCAACTACAGCCTCCGGTATTTCACCTTTTGAAAAATATTTTATTTTGGCATTATTCAAATCAGTGGCAGCTACTATAAGTGGAATTTTTAAATCTTCAAATCTTTTAGCTCTGATATTTTCCTGCAAAACTTGTTTCATACCATTCATATTCCCAAATCCTAATTTTTGAAATTTCACTTTAATAAAATCAAATGTTTTCTTTTTTTGGAATAGCTTCATAATTTCATCAGGCGAATAACCGTCAGCATAAAATGCTCCTGCAATGGCTCCTGCACTCACTCCGGTAATAATATCAGGAAAAATACCTTCTTCATTTAATGCTTTAATAATTCCGAGATGTGCAAATCCTCTGGCGCCGCCACCGCTCAATGCCAACCCGTATTTATATTTTTTTTGATGTGATTGTTTTTTCTCTATCATGTTTTTTGTAAGTACATATTAAATTTTTATATTTGTCAAAATTAACCAAAACTAAATTATTAATTCACAAAAATAAGTTACAATGAAAAAATTTATAATGATTTTTTTTATGATGTTGATATTTTTATGTACATCATTTGCAAAAAAAACTCAGGAACAGGATAACGGAAATCGTGAGTGGACTATCGCCCAATCGTGGGATATTCCGGGGAAAGCCTCAGGATTAGCTTTTGATGGAACATATTTGTACTTCGGTATATATGGTTCTGATGGCGATCATTTTTATAGATTTGATCCCTCTGATGGTTCTATTCAGCTTCAATTTACAAATCCTGCTATTAACGATTGTTACGGAATGACATGGGATGGATCAGAACTTTGGATTACCGATCATGTTACATCACCCTCAACTCCGGCACAAGCAATTGAGCTGAATCTAAGCGGGAGTATTCTTTCTTCATTTGATCTCCCTGACCATTATATGAGTGGAATAGCTTATGATGGCGGTGATTTTTGGGTTGGCACATATTATCCCGATCCAGGAACTATCTATAAAGTTGATAATACTGGTGGAGTAATTAGTCAGTTTACTCCTCCGAGTGATCAAATTTGGGATATTTGTTTACAAGATAATGACTTGTGGATGGTAGGATATTATTCTAATATGATATACAAAACCGATCAATCGGGAAATGTTTTGGAATCACATGCTTGTGAAAATATCAAACCTGCCGGAATTGTGCATGACGGAAATTATTTGTGGTATGTTGATGGACCGAATTCTTCACCAAGTAAATTATATAAAGTTAATCTTTCAGGTGCAGGAACTCCTCAAATAAATATTCCGGTAACTTCGCATAATTACGGAATTGTTACGGTTGGAAGTTCTGAAACATGGAATATGGAAGTTGAGAATGTGGGAGATGCCAATCTTGAAATCACTAATTTGATAATTCCAAGTGCAGTACCAATCTTTACAAATTTTACTCCACCTCAAATAATTGCTCCCGGAAATTCAATTTTTATTCCATTGACTTATGCACCCACTGAAGTTGGGTCATTGGATGTGATAATTTCGGTTGAATCAACTGATCCCATTAATCCTTCGGTTGATGTTACTTTGACTGGAGAGGCAGTAAATTCAGGGCCATCAATGTATGTACCTTTTAATACTCACGATTATTCTGAGGTTAGAATGAATGCATATACCCGCTGGTTTCTCGAAATCGAAAATATTGGTGATGCAACTCTCACGATAAGTGAAATAACCTCTGATGAAAGTGCATTTTTTATTGACGAATCTGTTACTTTTCCATTAAACATTGCAACTTTGAATTCTGCTTTAGTGGGTGTATGGTTTAATCCTATAAAAGCTGATGTTTACAGTGGAGAACTTACTATCCAAAATAATGATCCTGCTAACAATTCATATTTGATTAGTCTGGATGGAGAAGGGATTGATCAGGATTATCCTATTGGTGAGCCTCTCTGGAGTTATATGATTAATACGAGTTACGATAATAGTCCGAAAGCAATTAAATCTCTTCAGGATATTACAGGCGATACTGTTGCTGAAGTAATTATTAGTTCTGAAGATGATTTTATTCGTTGTTTTAACGGGAATTCTTCCGGTATTGCGGATGTTATGTGGGAAGTTGAAATTTCCGGAGGCACTACTTATGATCAGCCGGGATTAACAACTATCGAAGATATTGATGCCGATGGTTACGAAGATGTTATTGTTGGTACTGCATGGGGCGATAAATCAATAATTGCTTTTTCTGGAAAAACCGGTGCTCAGATTTGGAAACATCAAACCAATGAATATGGTAATGGTGGCTGGGTTTATTATGTTGATGTTAGTTATGATTATAATGGAGATGGTGTAAATGATGTACTTGCTGCTACAGGTGATGATAGCGATGATCAAGGACCCAAAAGAGTATATTGTTTAAATGCTTTTGATGGTGTTTCTATTTGGGAAACTTATATCGGAGGTCCTGTATTTTCAGTAATTGGAGTTGAAGATTTTACCGGCGATGGTATTTCTGATGTTATCGCAGGTGCTTCTAATGATAGTGAAACTGAAGGTAAAGTTATCGGAATTGATGGCTCTGACGGGAATATCGAATGGACAAAAATTACAGATGGTTCATCAGTTTGGGCATTGTTGCAATTGGATGATATTACCGGAGATGGAATTAAAGATATTATTGCCGGCGACTTTGGTGGAAATTATTATTACATCAATCCTGTTAACAATTCCCCGATTTTTGATGGAGCTATAAATGGCTCATTAATTCTTCGTTTCGAAAAACTTGAAGATGTAAATTCTGATGGATATTGTGATGTTCTTGTTGCTCATAGCAAACCTAATGGAGTTGTTTTAAATGGTTATGATGGCTCAAATGTTTGGTTTAAATCCCTTGCTGATAAATCGTGGAATGTGGCTGTAACAAATGATCTTAATGGTGATGATATTAATGATGTATTAATTGGTACATTGTTTTCAAATAATTATTGCTATTTCTTAAATGGTGTTGATGGTGGGGATTTTGAATCTATTAACTATTCAACTCCCGTGGATGCAATAAACTCTATTCCCGATATTGTTGGTGACGGAACAATGGAAATGGTAGTGGGTGGAAGAAACGGACAAGTGTATTGCTACTCTGGTGGATTAGGATATTTTGTAAATATTGATGAAAATAATAAAATTGAAAACTCAGGAATTTCAACAAATTATCCAAATCCTTTTTCTGAGCAAACAACAATTTCTTTCAATCTCGATCAAAATTCATTTGTTACTCTACGGATTTTCGACCTTAGCGGGAAAGTTGTTCAAACATTGATTAATAAACAAATGACCAACGGACAACATTCTGTTATCTGGAATGGAAATAATTCTTCCGGAAAAGAACTTCCTTCCGGATTTTATTTTTATGAAATTAAAACCGAAATTGGTAAGTTTAGAAAGAAGATTGCGAAGATTAAATAAGTGAGACTATGATTTTGTAATCAAAATCATATAGCCGAACTTATCCCGAGCGATGGTCGAGGGATCTCAAGGTATACATTTTTAGTGTTATTCTGCAAAGAGTTTCATTAAAGCTTGTTTTAAGTTTTTAAAACACAATAAAATTAAACCCGTAGTATAACTCTAAGTCGTGCTACGGGTAATTTATTTCTTATAAAGCACTTTTCTTATACAAAGTAAGAGAGATGTCAGAAGGACAGAGGGGTAAAAAACAAAAAACCATTTTCAAATTAATTGTAATTTTTTTTATTAAATTTGAAATTTAAATGAACAATTAAAATCTTATCTTATGAAAACCAAAATTTTACTTTCATTTCTAGCACTTACCCTTGGGTTTTTTGTAAGTGCCTTTGGCCAAAAACCCACAATGGAATTAACTTTTACGGCAGAGTACAATGGGCAATATGTTCCTTTGGACAGTATCTTTATTGAAAACCTCACGCAAGGCGGAGATACAACGCTTTATGCGCCCGATACAATATTATCATTGGAATACAATACCGGAATTGAGGATATAAATTTATCAAAAAATATTTTTTCTCTTTCACAAAATTATCCCAATCCTTTTAAAGAAAAAACAACAGTTAATTTATATTTACAGGAAAAGGAACATATTAAAATCACTATTCGAGATATTATTGGCAGAAAAGTTGCACAATATGAAAATACATTGAACCAAGGTAATCATTCCTTTAAATTTTATTCCGGTAACGAAAAGTTTTATTTGTTAACTGTAACAGGAAAGTATGCAAGCAAAACTATTAAAATGTTAAATGCAAATGATAATATTACTTATAAAGGAAAATGTAAAATAGTTTATAATAAAAATGTGGATAATGTTATTGGCTTTAAATCTCAAAATATCAATAATAATTTTGTATTTAATCTTGGCGATGAATTAAGATACATTGGTTATGCAAAGACTGTAAATGAAGTCAATGGAAGTAATGTAATTGAAAATACGCCGCAGACCAATGAAATTTATAAGTTTGAAATTACCGAAGGTATTCCGTGTCCCGGAATACCTTTTGTAGTATACGAAGGTCAGGTTTATAATACAGTTCTTATTGGTGATCAATGTTGGTTTAAAGAAAATCTGAATGTTGGTTCAATGTTGTCTGATTTGCATCCAATGCAAAATAATAGAATTATCGAAAAATTTTGTTACGATAATGACGAAAGTAATTGTGATGAATACGGAGCTTTGTATCAGTGGGATGAAATGATGCAATATTCGTTACTGGAAGAAGCTCAAGGTATTTGTCCGGATGGATGGCATATTCCCTCTGATGATGAGTGGTGTATTTTGACAAATTTTATTGACTCAACAGTATCTTGTTCTGGCACAGAGTGGATTGGTACAAATGTAGGGTATAAGATGAAAAGTACGAGTAATTGGTATGCACTGGGATACGGTTCCGATTCGTTGGGTTTCCGTGCACTTCCTGCAGGACAAGGATGTTGGATTTATTTATATAAAACAAGGGATGCTTATTTTTGGTCTTCATCTGATTCTTATGATTACCCAAAGTATTTCAGATTTAATAATTATTCAGATAAAGTTTATTATTGGGGAACTATTAAAGATTTTGCTTTCTCGGTTCGTTGTATAAAAGATTGACTTGAAAATTTGACAATTTGCTTCGTTTTTTTAGGCGGGAACAAAAATGAAGTTTGTAAATTGCACCTGTCATCCTGACGACCGCAGGGAGGAAGGAACTCCATCGTTCCTGCACCTCTGCTGGCAAATTACTTCTGCTGGCGGAGTGCAAAATAGTTGGTAGGTTGTATTTACCAACTTACAGTAAATAACAGAGAGGGATGACACATGCAGGTAATTGACTTTTGTACAAATATTTGCCTTGATTTATTTGAAATAACATCTTATCTTTGCCCTGATTAATTTAACATTTGGTGTAATCTTTGCCTTGATAAATTTTAGTTATTAATAAAAATAATTATGAAAAGGGATTTTGAATAACAACACAATTATAAATGCAACAAACAAAGTTTAAAGTTTGTAAAATTATTTGCAAAGCGCGTCTCTCCATTACGAAGTAGGGGAGATGCCCTTCAGGGCAAAGGGGTAAAAAGTTAAAAAAACCATTTTCAAATTAATTGTAATTTTTTTATTAAATTTGAAATTCAAATGAACAATTAAAATCTTATCTTATGAAAACCAAAGTTCTTCTTTCAATTCTGGCACTTGGAATTATTGTAAGTGCCTTTGGTCAAAAACCTACAATGTACTTAATTTTTAAGGCAGAGTATATCGGGCAATATGTTCCTTTGGACAGTATCTTTATTGAAAACCTCACACGAGGTGTAGATACAACACTTTATGCGCCCGATACAATATTATCATTGGAATACAATACCGGAATTGAGGATATAAATTTATCAAAAAATATTTTTTCTCTTTCACAAAATTATCCCAATCCTTTTAAAGAAAAAACAACAGTTAATTTATATTTACAGGAAAAGGAACATATTAAAATCACTATTCGAGATATTATTGGCAGAAAAGTTGCACAATATGAAAATACATTGAACCAAGGTAATCATTCCTTTAAATTTTATTCCGGTAACGAAAAGTTTTATTTGTTAACTGTAACAGGAAAGTATGCAAGCAAAACTATTAAAATGTTAAATGCAAATGATAATATTACTTATAAAGGAAAATGTAAAATAGTTTATAATAAAAATGTGGATAATGTTATTGGCTTTAAATCTCAAAATGCCATTAATAGTTTTGTGTTTTATTTTCGTGATGAGTTAAGATATACCGGATATGCAAAGACTATAAATGAAGTTAACGGAAGCGATGTAATTGAAGATGCACCTATGCATACTAAAGCTTATAAATTTGAGATTGCCGAAGGAATTTCTTGTCCTGGAATACCCTATATAACATACGAAGGTCAGATTTATAATACAGCCTTAATAGGTGATCAATGCTGGCTGAAAGAAAACTTGAATGTAGGAATACGCATTGATGGTTCTCAAAACATGAGTAATTTTGGAGTTGATATTATTGAAAAATATTGTTTTGATGACAACGAAGCAAATTGTGATGAATATGGTGCTTTATACCAATGGGGTGAGGTGATGAAATATTCATCACAAGAAGGTGCACAAGGAATTTGTCCTGATGGTTGGCATATACCAACAGAATCTGAATGGCAACAACTTGAAATGCAGGTTGGTATGCCTCTTTGTATAATTGAGTGGCCGGGATGGCGTGGTAATAATAATGAAGGCAATAAACTTAAATCAGTAAGCGGTTGGATTAATAATACTGGTCCTAGTAATCCAATAAATAGTAGTGGTTTTACAGGTACTCCCGGAGGTGCTCGTTTATTGGATGGGTCGTTTGGCTTTTTCTTTGACCCTGGCAACTATGGTAACTGGTGGTCGTCGAGTGAATATCCAGGTTCAAATTCCGAAGCTATGTACAGGGGATTGGCATCTTTTACTGATGAAGTATATCGAGGGCATGCTGATAAACCGTTCGGGCTTTCTGTCCGCTGCCTTAAGGACTGATTATTTGACAAAGTAAAATATATAAAATAAACACATGAAAATTATTGATAAAGAAAATAAAATTTCGATACAAGAATTGAAGTTGATGTCAGAAAATATGTTTGGTGATTTAGTTAAGGCAGTACTTGATATTAAAAAAGAAATCATGGTAGTTGATGCAGAGCTTCATGCCGATCAGGAAAAAATACTTTTAGAAAATGGGTCTAAGCAAGAATATCTTTGGGGAATAAACCTCTATCCTGATGAAATGGATGATGAGTTTATAGAATTCGATTCTATGATAAATCTGCGTCCTTCATGGGGAAATCGCAGCAGGGGCGTTGATGATGAAAATATTCAGCATAAAATCATTGAAATAGTAAACAAACTAATAGTTTAATAATTTATGGAACCAAACTTTTATCATAAAAATTTATCTGACGGCAGTTGGAATAAGTTGAGTTTTGCAGAGCAAATGGCAAATGTTGGTAGTGAAGTGGAACGAACAATTAAATGGAAAAATAAAAACAAGCAGGAACGTAGCCGCTTAGCATTTTTCAGGGCGTTGGAACTTATGGATTTTACAATTGCCGATAAAGATAACATCAATCGCCTTGGTGAATTATGCAGAACAAGGGAAGTACTTGTTGATTACTTTTTTGCCGATAATCAATATAAATCTACTGATATATTGTGGCAAAAATATTTCAGGGCATTTACATGGAAAGCAAACTTAGCAGCTGGGAGGTGATATTTTCCGGCTTAGAGCAAAATAGCGGGGAGGTTTTTCCTTCTTCGTCGTCAAGATGACAATTGCAAGAAAATTATTTTTGCATAAATTATGCAAAGCACTTCTCTCCCCTGCGAAGTAGTGGAGATGCCATTCAGGGCAGAGGGGTAAAAAAACATAAAACAACCCCCCTTAACACTCTTTAACCTTTCCTTTAACATAATTTAACAATAATCAATAATTCCCTCAGACTATCATTTTATATTTTTGCGTTTGAATGCAGAATTTGATATTGAATTGAAATTTTAGGCATTTTAAACATTTTAAATTTTAGTCATTTTAGTCATTTTAAATTTTAGATACTTATTTAAAAGAAAGATAAAATAAATATAACACAAAATGGATAATACAAATATTAAGGAATTAAACGAACGAATTCAAAAGGAAAGTGCATTTGTTGACATCATCAATATGGAAATGCAGAAAGTTATTATCGGGCAAAAACACATGGTTGAGCGTTTGCTCGTTGGTCTTTTGTCAAACGGACATATTTTACTCGAAGGTGTTCCCGGACTTGCGAAAACCCTTGCAATTACTTCGTTGGCAAATGTTGTAGATGCTAAATTCAGCAGGATTCAGTTTACACCCGATCTGCTTCCCGCCGACCTTTTGGGAACAATGATTTACAGTCAGAAGAAAGAAGAATTTGTTGTGAGAAAAGGACCTCTGTTTTCAAATTTTATTCTCGCTGATGAAATCAACCGTTCTCCCGCAAAGGTGCAAAGCGCATTACTTGAGGCAATGCAGGAAAGACAGATAACTATTGGTGATAATACTTACCCTCTCGAAGAACCGTTTCTCGTGATGGCAACTCAAAATCCGATTGAACAGGAGGGAACTTATCCTTTGCCCGAAGCTCAGATTGACAGATTTATGCTTAAAGTTGTGATTGGATATCCCGGCAAGGATGAAGAAAAACTTATTATGCGTCAAAATATTAAAAATGAGTTTCCTACAACAAATAAAGTTTTAAAAACTAAAGATATTTTAAATGCCCGAAAGGTAGTTCGAGAGGTTTATCTTGATGAAAAAATTGAGAATTATATTACTGATATTGTTTTTTCAACCCGTTATCCGGAAGATTATAAGCTAAAGAAATTTGCCGGAATGATAAATTATGGCGGATCACCAAGGGCGAGTATTAATCTTGCTCTTGCTTCAAAAGCTTATGCGTTTATCAAACGGCGTGGATATGTTATTCCTGAGGATGTCAGAGCAATTGCTCATGATGTGTTGCGACACAGAATTGGCCTGACTTACGAGGCAGAAGCTGAAAATTTGACAACCGAGGAAATAATCAATGAAGTGCTGAATACTGTTGAAGTACCGTAAGGGTTATCGGTTGTCGGTTATCAGTTATCAGTTATCGGTTATCAGTTATCAAACCAGCAACCAGTAACCAGCAACCAGTGACCAGTAACCAGTATCAAGCATCAAGTATCAAAAATCAAGCATCAATTAATAAAAAGTAGTTAATAATTTAAGCAAACTATATTTTGGAAACTTCTGAAATATTCAAAAAAGTAAGAAAAATAGAGATTAAAACTCGTGGTTTGTCAAACCAGATATTTTCAGGACATTATCATAGTGTTTTTAAGGGTAGAGGTATGGCTTTCAGCGAAGTGAGAGAATATCAATATGGCGATGACATTAGAACTATCGACTGGAATGTTACGGCTCGTTTCAATCATCCTTATGTTAAGATTTTTGATGAGGAACGTGAGTTGACAGTCATGCTTATTATTGATATTAGTGCTTCGAATCAATTTGGGACAAAAACACAATTCAAGCAAAAACTGATTACCGAGATAGCTGCTGTTTTGGCTTTTTCGGCAATTCAAAATAATGATAAAGTAGGGGTGATATTTTTCAGTAATAAAATCGAAAAATTTATTCCTCCCAAAAAAGGAACTTCCCATATTTTACGAATTATCAGGGAGCTTATTGATTTTAAACCCGAAAACAAACAAACTGATATTGCCGAAGCATTGCGCTATTTTACCAATGTTATTAAAAAACGATGTACTGCTTTTTTAATTTCTGATTTTCAGGATAAAAGTTTTGATGATGCGATAAAAATTGCAAATCGTAAGCATGATATTATTGCTGTGAAAATATTTGATGAAAGAGAAATGGAGATACCTGATGTTGGCTTAATAAAAGTTAAAAATGCTGAAACCGGAAAAACTTCATGGATTGACACTTCCGATTCTAAACTGAGAAAAAATCATAGAAAATGGGTTCTTAAAAATGAAAAATATCTCGACGATCTTTTTATCAAAAGCGGGATGGATGTTGCTAAAGTCAGGACTGATCAGGATTATGTGAAACCTTTGGTTAATTTATTTAAAAAACGCGAAGCACGATTATAATATGAAGGCATTGAATATTTTATTTTTAATTATTGTTTTTCAGATAGGAAATGTTTTTTCTCAGAATCCGAATGTTTCTGTGAACCTTGATACTAATGCTGTGCTGATCGGCGATCAGGTTGATTTGAATATAAAATTTTCTCTACCTGCACAATTCAATGTTTTATGGCCTGATATTAAAGATACAATTACAGCAAATATTGAAGTTGTGAACAGAATACCTATCGATACTGTTTATTCAGACAACAATGAAAATATTATCCTTAGCCAAAAATTAACTTTAACATCATTTGATACGGGCAATTATATTTTGCCTCAAATGGCATTTAGATATCAATCTTCTGATGATACAACTCAGAATGTAATATTATCAGAAGCCTTGATGTTACAAGTAAATACGATAAATGTTGATACAACAATGGCTATAAAACCTATTAAAGGTCCATTGAAGGTGCCTTATACTTTTAAGGAGATATATCCATGGGTATTGGGAGGAATTGGAGTGATTGCAGCTATAATATTTTTTATATATTATTTGAGAAAAAGGAAGAAAAATGAACCTGTATTCAAGTTAAAATCAAAACCAAAAATTCCTGCTCATATAATTGCACTTGACGAATTAGATAAGTTAAGACGAAAAAAACTCTGGCAAACAGGAAATGTAAAAGGTTTTTATACTGATTTGACTGATATTGTCAGAACATATATTGAAGGTAGGTTTGGGATTGATGCAATGGAAATGACAACTTTTGAAATTGAGGCGAGTTTAAGAAATGCAAATCAAATTCCTAAAGAAAATAAAGAAAAACTTTATAGCACTTTAGTTTTGGCTGACTTGGTGAAATTCGCAAAAGAAAAACCATTGCCGGATAAAAATGAGTCAAGCATGAATATTTCTGAGAACTTTATCAGGAAAACAATTCCGGTTGTGAGAGAAGAAGGTGAGGGAAATGAGAAC
>JAIORY010000315.1 GCA_021107915.1 Bacteroidales bacterium
TTTGTTTACGTTTCTTTTTGGTACAATTATTGAAATTCAATATCATTAATGAAAAAAATAATAATCATATTTTCCTTAATCAGCATAATTGCTTTTGAATGTTATTCACAGGAAGTTAAAGGTATTGTTGTGTTTGCAAAGGTGAAAGATGGAGATACTATCCCAATAATCCCACTTAAAGAGGTAAATGTTTATGCACTTAAAATTATTAAAAATAAACGTAAAGCCCGTAGATTCGGACGACTTGTAAGAAATGTAAAGAAAGTATATCCTTATGCAAAAATAGCCGGAATTAAACTTGATAAATATAACGATATTCTTCTTAAAACCGAAGATGAGCATGATAGACGAAAGATAATGAAACAAGCAGAAGACGAAATAAAAGAAGAATTTGGTGAAGATCTTAAAAAATTAAATTTCTCACAAGGGAAAATATTAATAAAATTGATAGACAGAGAAACCGAAAACTCATCATTTAAACTTGTTCAGGAATTACGTGGTAAATTTACGGCATTTTTCTATCAGGCATTTGCCAGATTATTTGGATACAACCTTAAAGTAAGATATGATGCGGAAGACGAAGACCGGAATATTGAAATGATAGTGAAAATGATAGAATGTGGAATGATATAATTTATGATTTTAGATTTATGAATTAAGATTTAAAATTTAAAATCTAAAATTCTAATCATTTTCCTCTACCCTGAATAACAATAAGAACCGTATAGATAAGAATTTTAAAATCCATTGCAAGAGACATATTTTCTATGTATAAAATATCATATTTAAGTCTCTCGGTCATTTCCTTAACATTACTGGCATATCCATATTTTACTTGTCCCCAAGAAGTAATTCCCGGTTTAATTTTATGAAGAAGACGATAGTGAGGCGAAAACTTAACTATCTGATCGATGTAATATTGTCTTTCGGGTCTTGGCCCAACAATTGACATATCGCCTTTAAGAACAGTATAAAACTGTGGTATTTCATCAAGACGCACTTTACGGATAAATTTTCCAAATTTAGTAATTCGCGGGTCATCGTCGGATGAAAGTTGCGGTCCACATTTTTCTGCATCATTCACCATAGACCTGAACTTGTGCATCAGAAAAGATTTGCCATGTAATCCAACTCTTTGCTGAGAAAAAATTATTGATCCGGGAGAAGACAATCTTACACCAATTGCAGTTAAAAGGTAAACCGGTGATAAAATGACAAGAGCTAATGTAGAAACAAAAATATCAAAAAGTCTTTTGGTTGATTGCTGCCAGGCAGGCATAAGATCCGGTGATATTTGAATAAGTGGAGTATGAAAAATCGAAGTCATTTTTACAGTCCCCATTAGATAATCTTCCATTACAGGAATAACTTTTATCACAACATCGGTTTCTTCAAGTTCGGTAATAATTTTTTCAATTGTATTACTCTCTTTTCTTTCAATAGCAATCAATACTTCTTTAACATTATTATCATCAATCAATTTTTTAAGATTTTTGTAATGTCCAAGGTAGGGAAGATATTTCGAAAGCTTGTAATAATCGTATGTATGAGCATTTACAAATCCGATAAAAATATTTCCTGCAGATTTTTCCTGATTTTCAATTTCCTTATAAATAGAAATTGCATTACCGTTGCTTCCTACAATTATTGTATTAAAACCTAATATTTTATTATGAATTTTATATACAGTAACTGATGTAAGTATTAAACGACCGGTATAAGTAAGAATAAAATGTAAAGCAAACAAAATCAGAAATGATTGATAGTATGACATATATGAAACTATCACGTCATCGAGGATAAGCGCAAAGAAAATGACTGTAACACCAAATAAAGTAATAAGCAAAGTTTGTCCAAACTCTTTAAGTCTTCCCTTACGATATATCTTCCGGTAGGTGCCGACCATTACATATAATATCAGCCATGAAATTGGTATTACTATTATTCCAACCCAATATTTTTTATCATCAATAATTTCATCAAGATAATTGATGATTTGAGGATCGACAGAAACTTTTCTATATAAAAAGAATAAACTCCAGGCAATAGCTGCTGCAATGTAATCGAAAATAGCATATTTAAAAACCTGAAGCTTTTTATTCATGTTACTAATTGTTATTGATTAGCACTATAACTTTTATGAACCAATTTTATATTATCCAATAATATCACAGGATTTTCTACATCCTCAGTTTTTACCGATCCGAAAAATACTTTGAAATCAAGAGCAGAAGTGGCTGCTGACACATTTGGAGTTATATTAATATATATTTTTTTCCACTTGTCAGAAGTGTTAACATTTACAATTGGTGTTGTGATAATTTGAGATGATGTTTGAGCATATATTCCGGTAGTAATAATATTTTCAATTTTATAATTTAATTCAATAAAAACCGGCGCACCTAACTGAGGCAAAATATATGCTTCATAAGATACACCTTCAAAGATAGGATTTTCTTCATCAAGATAAACTATTCCCGAATAATTTCCTTCAAAAACAAGTGAATCAATATTAGTTTTGCTAATTGTTGTATCGCTGCTATTTCCAACTTCAATCGAAAGGCTTTCACTTTCAAAATCCTCCAACCATGGAAATACAGTATTATCATAATAAATAGTTGATCTGTTTATTATTGTTATGCTATCCGGTGTTAAACGACAATTTTCGAGTGTGATAGGCTTAAAAAACGGATATACAATTCTGGTAGCTGTAATACCATTCATTTTTACACCGGGGCGTATTTCAACTTTATGAATACCTTCTTTGAGAACAGGAAATCTTGCAGGCATTTCAAATGCACCTATTAACTGATTATCAACATAAACCCAGGCATCAATAATATTATGCGAAGCAGTTCCTTGTGCCTCATCAGTAGTAAACCCTATTGAATCAATTTGTATATATGCAGGAACGGTTTGATCAGATTCAGATTTTTCACATGAATCAAAGACAAAAATAAATAGTAATAATACCACTATTGAAACTGGAAGGTAAAATTTTCTATTCATAGATTTATTTTTATAAATATCTATCGCGTGAATCAAAATAACGCTTCGTTTTTTTTTCTATTGCTTATTTTTTAAAAAAAACTGTTGTTATAAATTTGCAGGCGACATTTCCAGTTTATCAATTATTCTGTACGCCACTTCCAGTGCTTGGTATCCATCGTTGATTGTAACAATAGGCTTGGTGTTATTAATTATTGAGGTATAAAAACTTTGCAACTCTGTTTTTATGGCATTTATATTTTTTATTTCAGGTTTTTCAAATATGATTTGTTTTGAGCCTTTATCTTTTCCCAAATCTATAACCATTGCCATAGGATCTTCCACTTCACCTTTAATATCTTTTATTCTGACAATTTCTGATTTCTTTTCAAGGAAATCAACAGAAATATAAGCATCCCTTTGAAAGAATCTTGACTTTCTCATATTTTTCAAAGAGATACGACTCGCTGTTAAATTTGCAACACAACCATTGTCAAATTCTATTCTGGCATTTGCAATATCCGGTGTGTCGCTTACTACTGAAACGCCACTGGCGCTTATTTTTTTTATGGTTGATTTAACAACACTCAAAACAATATCAATGTCGTGTATCATAAGATCCAGAACAACCGGAACATCAGTTCCTCTGGGATTGAACTGGGCCAAACGATGAGTTTCAATAAACATGGGATGTTTTATCATCGGTTTTGCAGCAGTAAATGCAGGATTAAAACGCTCAACATGACCAACCTGAACTTTAGCTCCCGATTCTTCTGTTAATTCTATCAGAGTCAGAGCTTCGGATGGAGTTGTTACAATAGGTTTTTCAATAAATACATGTTTGAATTTTTTTAAAGAACTCTCAGCACAATCGAAATGCGAAATTGTTGGAGTTACAATATCAACTACATCAACATCATCAATTAACTCATTAATGGAGCTATATCTTTTGATGTTGAGTTCTTTTTCTACTTTTTCTGAATTTATTTTGTCAGGATCAAAAAAACCAAGTAGTTCAAAATCATTAATTTCTTTAATACATTTGATGTGTATTTTTCCTAAATGCCCTGCGCCCAGAACTCCAATTTTTAACATGTCGATTTTTTTTTGCAAATGTATAACTTTTCATTATAATTATCGAAATGAAATAGTACTTTCGCAAAAACTGTTTGAGGTTTCAGGTCCCGAAGCAAAGCTTCGAGGATGCTCGAGCAAAGCTCGGCATTTCAGGTTTCAGGCTGAACGGAGTGAAGTCCTGTACCGACATAGGAGGTCGGGATTTTAGGTTTCCCATACGGGCTTGCTTCGCTTCGCATGTTTTAGGTTTTAGAAACTAAATTACTTATTTAATGATAGATTCATACAAACATAAAGGATTGCGAAAAAGATTGGTTTCAACTGTTAAAGGAAAAGGAATTAATGACGAAAATATTTTGCAGGCAATTGGGAAAATTCCACGGCATTTCTTTATGGATTCGTCATTTCTTGAATTTTCATATCAGGATAAACCATTTCCAATAGGTTCGGGGCAAACTATTTCACAACCTTACACAGTTGCATTTCAAACGGAATTATTAAATGTTAAAAAAGGTGATAAAATTCTTGAAGTTGGCACCGGATCAGGATATCAGGCTTGCGTTTTAATTGAACTCGGAGCAAAAGTTTATTCTATTGAAAGGCAAAAAAAACTTTTTAATAAAGCACAAAAATTTCTTCCTTCAATCGGGTATCGTCCAAAATTATTTTATGGCGATGGCTACAAAGGATTAAAAGCATTTGCCCCTTACGATAAAATACTTATAACTGCAGGTGCCCCCATTATCCCTGATGATCTTTTAGATCAATTAAAACCCGGCGGAATACTTGTTGCTCCTATTGGCAAAGGAGATGTTCAAATAATGAAAAAGGTAATTAAAGATAATAATGGTAATTTTATTGAAGAAAATCACGGAGCTTTTCGCTTTGTGCCTCTTTTAATAAATAAAGCAAATGATTAAGCTTGCCAATATTTTTTTAAAACTTTCGTTCTTTCATTAATTATTGTAAATTTGTATTTTGTCGTATAATTGAAATTAAAATATTTATAAATTATTTAATAAAAACTAAAATTACTTATCATGAAAAAAACACTTTATTTATTTGCTGTATTAGCTATCACAGGAACATTATTTATTTCATCATGTCAAAAAGATGACCCTGTTATTATTCCTCCTTCTATTAATTTTGTAGCCGGAGCTGATTATATCTCTTCTGACGTAACTCTTTTGACAAATCAGGAGTTTAGGGTTGGAATTAATGCAAATAAAGATTCTGAATCAGATAACAAAATGATTAATTTTAAAGTTATAAGAACTTTTAACAACATTCCTTATACTGCTTTAGATTCCACTATTAATGGTGATTATTTTTCTATTGAACTTATTGCTAACAGTAATCCATTTGTTGGTGAAGAAAGATGGACATTTACAATTACAGACGAAGCCGGTGAAACTTCCGAAGTTAGCTTTGTTATTACAACCGAAGCAGGTATTCAGGCATTTTTGGATATTACTTTAGGTTCGTACAATGATGAGGTTTATGGTAGCTTTTTTAATACTACATCAGGTGAAGTTTTCTTCAAACCTGAAGCTACTACTAATCAGGACGTGATAGATTTTATCTTTTTCCTTGGAGCAACTAATGGAGCAACAATTGCAGCACCTGATAATCAGGATGCAATTAACGTATTTGCACTTGATTGGACAACACAAAATCAAACAAGATTTATGACCACAGGTATTTCTGTTGCAGAATTTGATGCTATAGGAGCAAGCTATAATTTTACTGATTTTACCGGAACTGATGATAACTGGAATCAATTAGCAGATGATGATATTGTTTATTTTAAAACTGCCGGAGATAAACTCGGATTCTTTAAAGTAAATTCAATTAATGCTAAAGGAGATATTATTAATATTGATGTAAAAGTACAAAAGTAAGAGAATAAACTTTTTTGGGAAAAGCTGCTGTTTTAAATAGAAATGGCAGCTTTTTCAGTTTTATTTGGAATTAATGATTAAATGAAAAAATGATTAAATATGCACACATTTAAGCATTTTATCATTTTATCTTTGAGTCAATTTAAAAAGCCATCGGATGACTAATATTCAGAAATTGCAAAAACAATAAAATTATGTATCTATTAATTAGAAAGTCATCCGATGGCTATCATTAGATAAAGAGCTAAGAATAATTCTTACTTTTTCCTCAGTACTTAGATTCCCGTCAATCCAATTTATCAAAAAACCTTTTTTCTCCATTCTTCTAAACCATGTCATTTGTCGTTTCGAAAATTGATGAATTGCAATATTTAATCCTGAGAATAGTTCATTATGATCAATTTCTCCGGTTACAAATTGGGTGAGAAATTTATATTCCAAGCCGTAAAATTTTAACTGCTCAGGGGTAATTCCTGAATCCAAAAGATTTTTTACCTCATCAATCATTCCTTCGTTAAGCCTTGTTTTAAGTCTTTTGGTGATTCGTTCTTTTAATTGTTGTCGTTCAAATTTTATCCCAAATATTTTCGATTCTATTTTTGGGAATTTTTCCTTTACCTCTTCAGGATGAGTGTCATAATATTCCCTTATCTCCAAAGCTCTTATCAATCGTTTTCGGTCAGAGGTATCACTTACATTATGTAATTCTTTTTTTTCTTTAAGAATCTCGATAAGATATTTATCATTTTTATTTTCAAACGTTTTTCCATAATCTGTATTTTCAGGAACTTTTATCAATTTATATCCTCCCAAAACAGCTTCTAAATACATTCCCGTACCACCACAAAGTATTGGTCTAATATCACGTGAAGTAATTTTCTGATAAACATTTAGAAAATCTTTTTGATATTCATACACGTTGTATTCGTATCCCGGATTAATAATATCAATTAAATGATATGGGATATTTTTTCCTTTTACGATATAATCGGAATAATCTTTTCCTGTCCCCAAATCCATGCCTTTATACACCTGGCGTGAATCGGCACTAATTATTTCTGAATTTAAATAATAAGCAATATTTGCAGCTAATGTCGTTTTTCCTGTTGCCGTTGGGCCTAAAATTGTGATCATATCAAATAATTAGTTGTTCTTTTTGTAACTCAGACTCTTTCATTACTAAAAAATCTCTAATTAAATTTAATTGAAAAATTGATGAGGATGAAAATGAAAATTCTTCCAAATACAATTTTTCGATTTCTTCATTTTTATTAAATTTTATTAAATATTCTTTTAAATTTTCTTCATCTGATTTTAATATGTTTTTTTGTGATGATTTTAGAAATTGTAATATTCTCAATCCATCAACTTTATCTTCACATGCTTTGATAAAATTTTCTCGTGTTTTAAAATTATTCCTTAAAGGAATCCATATATTTTCTGAATTAAACTGATCTCTTAAAAAACCCGACAATGGAGTTTCAATATCTTTTTCATAAAGATCAAAAAACAAGTCGAAAGTAATTTTTATTTTATCAAACAAGGAAAAATGATAAAACGGATAACTTGACCAGTTACCATTTTTACCTTTTATCATTGCCGGACCTGTTCCAAAAAACACCCTATCGGAAAATCTTGCTGCAGGAAAAACTTTTTCATTATTCCAGATTTTTAGTTTTCCATATTTTCGTAATTTCTGAAGAAAATAAAAATCCTCTCCGCTTTTGTGTGGGGTAATCCCGCCAATTGTTTTATATACCCATACCGGAACAGCAATCGCTGAGCCTAAAGCAGTGAAACGATAAGGGTTAGAAATTCTCCATAAATTAAGTGAAAAGTATCTCATATAAATTTCATAATGCAAAATATTACGATTAGTAGTTTCATCTTCGGTTAATTTATGATAATATGGAACTGAAAGTGCAACAACTTTTTCGCCCGCAATAAAAGAATCAGAAATAGAACTTAAATAGTTTTCCGAAAAACTTGTATCAGCATCAAGAGTTAAAATTATATCATTTTTATCAGCTTTAATGCTAATCTTATCCATAATAGTTTTTCTTGCCCAGCCCACACCAAATTTTTTTCCTTTCCAACCCATGCCTTTCGAGGATTTGTCAATTACTGTTACCGGAAATTGTGTTATTTTTTTCAGTAGTTTAAGAGCACGTTTATTGTTCAGGCAAATACTTTCTTTTTCAGGATTCGACCACCACTCATCAGGCTGATTCACACAAATATATAATTCAAATGATTTATATTTTTGATTATTAATATTATTTATAAATTCAGGCAGATAATCCATTTCATCCATCACAGGAAGTGCAACATAAATTTTTCTTTCTTTACCTGATTTCATAAAAGAATTCTGATTTTTTTGTAATTTTTTTATACAGAGAATTATCTTTCAGAATCTCAATCGCCTTTATATATTCATCATCAATTTCATAGATGATTTCGAAATACGCACTTGAGTCCCAGAGATTTCTGGCAATTAATGCTTTTATTTGCTTTTTAATAAATTTCTCGGATTTATTGTAATCATCTTGTTTTGCGTCAACTCCTTTTTCTTTGGCAAATTCCACAAAATCAATCATAAAATCATCATCAATTATAAAATCATTTTTAAAATCAGCTAAGACGGGATATTTCTTGGTCAACTTTTTTCGGTTTTCATCCATATAATTCATAACAAATTCATTAAGAATTCCTTTCCTTACAATATCTGTATAATAATCTGTAACTGTTGTTGAATCCCATGGAACAAATATATCAGGCATAATTCCGCCGCCGCCATATACAATTCTGTTTTTTGGTGTAGTATATTTTAATGAATCAGGGAAATGAATACTGTCGCGGTTTTCCAGCTCACCATTAGTAAATCTTTTATAAAGGTCAAGATAATATTCTTGAACTCCGTTTTTGTAAGGACGTTGGATACACCTTCCTGTTGGTGTGTGATATCTTGCAGTTGTAAGACGAACAACTGAGCCGTCAGGAAGCTCGAAAGGTCTTTGAACCAAACCTTTTCCAAACGATCTTCTCCCCAAAACAACACCACGATCCCAGTCCTGAATAGCTCCCGAAACAATTTCGCTGGCAGAAGCAGAGCCTTCGTTGATCAATATTATAAGCTGTCCTTTTTTAAATCCACCAAAAGATGATGAATTGAATTTCTGAACAGAGCTTCGCAAACCTTTTGTGTAAACAATTAGTTTTCCTCCTTGTAAAAATTCATCAGACAATTGAACTGCTGTTTTTAAATAGCCACCTGAATTTCCTCTTAAATCGAGAATAAGTTTTTTCATTCCCTGTTTTTTTAGATTAGACAGAGATTCTTTAAATTCTTCAATCGAAGTTTTAGAAAACCTATTTAGTTTGATAAAACCGATTTCCGGTGTTGCCATAAAAGTTGCATCAATACTGTTTAATGGAATTTTATCACGAACAATAGTATATTCAATAAGTTCTTTTTTCCCTTTACGGAAAATGCTGACATTAACTTCTGTTCCTTTTTTCCCTCTAAGATGATCAAATACAAACTTATTATTGATGTCTTCTCCGGTTGATTTTTCGCCGTCAATTTTTACGATTTTATCTCCGGCAAGGATTCCTAATTTATCTGAGGGACCACCCGGTACAGGTGCTACAACCAATATTGTATCATGATAAATCTGAAAAGTAACTCCAATCCCTTCAAAGCTTCCTTCTAATGGTTCGTTAGCGGCATCAAGGTCTTCTTTTGAAATATATGATGAGTGAGGATCAAGTTCTTTTAAAGTTTCAATGATTGCATTTTCTACCAGATCCGCCTCGTTAATGCTGTCAACATAAGCATATCTGATAATTTGCATTGTAGCTGCAAGTTTCTTACTCGTTTTATTTGGATCGGGTAATTTGTTAGTTTGTGAATATCCGTTTAAACTAAAGATGCTAAAAGCAAAAAGTAGAATTATTATTTGTTTTATTGATGATGTCATAATCTGATTTGTTTTAGAATAATTTTCAAAATTAAACAAATGATGCAAATGTGAGTAGGATAATTTGATTATTTTAATTTGGTTTGTTGTATTGTTTCTTTGTTGTAATGTATTTGAGTAAATGAAATTTTACTTATTTTTGATAAATGAAAATAAAAGGATACATATTCGCAACAATCATTTTTATTTTTTCAATTGCAATTTGTTATTCTCAAAAGGATTCTACTATTAAAACTGACACATTACAACTCCGTTACGGCTATAATTGGATTTCAATACCACGCCATAATAGACCTACTGCACCTGATTGGACCATCATTGCTAATGTTTTTAATCAAAATAATTTTACAGATGGGTATAATTATCTTAAATTGTTATATCTAAATGCAGAATATACACCTGCAAGTATATATACAATTGAATGGTTTCAAAACTGGGTTTATTTCCCATATATTTTTGATAACAAAAGAATATTTAGCACAAGGGGTTATAAATTAAACCTGAACCAACCTGAGAACGGCAATACACTTATCATGAATGGCATGGTGGAAGACACCAATACTTCCATTCAGCTTTATGGTGGAAAAGATAATTGGGTAGGTTATTGGCTTTATGAAAGTCAGTGGCCATTTGATGCAATACCCGATAATGTATTAGATGAACTTACTAAAATAAAAGGACAAGGCTGGTGTTGTGTAAAAGAATGGCATTATATTGAAGGTAATCTTGTACCTTATTGGATTTGCGCAGTTCACGAAGGTAATGTATTATTAGATTATGGTGATATGGTAATACTAGCTTTCAATGGCAGCGATATGGAAATCCTCCTTTTTCAGAAGAAAAATTAGCGACCGAATATTATCAATTTAATGAACAGGAAGATTATACTTCATTTTTTGTTGAGTTGGATTCAACTTCTAATCCACAGGAAATAGGAGCTTTTATTAATGATTCTTGTGTTGGTGCTTCAACGGTACTTGATAGTGACACTAATGTTTTAGTTCCTGGTTATATTGAAGGAATGAGTGGTGAGGTAACTTTCGAAGAATATTACGATAGTTTAAAATCAAATAAACCTGCGATCAAACAATATTTTGTCAATAATAATAAGACCGGAACATGGAAAAAAAGAACAATCAACACAAATGAAAGACAAGACTATTATTTAATTTCATTTAAAAATGAAAAGATAATATCAAATGAAATATTAGATAATCCGGTCAGTATAAGTTGTTCGCCAAACCCGCTTAAAGGAAACAGTTTAATAAATTATTATGTTCCTGAGAAAAGTATGGTAAAAATTTCTGTTTACGATTTTTATGGACGACAGCTTAATATTCTATATAATGGAGTAAGCAAAAACGGTGATTTTAATATGCAATGGAATGGTACTAATAGCAATGGGAAAAAATTACCAAACGGAGTTTATATTATAAAACTTAAAGCAGAAAAATATCAGGCACAGACGAAAATAATTGTTATTAAGTAACCTCTCCCCCCGACCCCCTCTCCAAAAAAGAGGGGGTATTTGGGAGGTAGATAAATTAATAAATATGCGAATATTGTTTTTTATATTAGCCATTCTTTTATCAAATATTGTTTTATCTCAAATTATAACCGTAAAGCAGGATGGTACAGGAGATTATACAGTAATACAAGATGCTATTAATGTATCTGTGGATGGTGATACAGTTCTTGTTTGGCCTGGCACATATTACGAGAATGTTGACTTTATTGGTAAAAACATTACATTAGCAAGTCTGATGCTGACAACAGGCAATGAAAGTTACAAATATAGTACTATCATTGACGGAAACAATAACGGTAGTTGTATTATAATAAAATCTTATGAGTCCGATATAGGAATTTATGGATTTACAATTCAAAATGGGAGTGGATTTCCTAAGTATAATGATTACTGGACGTATGGTGGTGGTATTTATATATACAGGTCAACAGCCGAAATTTATAATTGCATTATAAAAGATAATTTTTCAACATGTAGTGGCGGTGGTATATACTGCAGTTTCTTTTCCCACATACTCCTTAGTCAAACCAGCATATTTAATAATCATACTTATAGAGATGGTGGTGGTATTCTTCTTGGTTATGAGTGCTCAATGCAATTTGATTCTATTTTTCTTTGTAATTTATATTTAAACTATGCAAGTAGAGGTTGTGATTTTATTAAAGGAGATAATGGTTCTTTAGTTATGTTTCTGGATACTTGTACGGTATTAAGTCCTGATAGCTATTTTTTATCATCTGTTGATCAAAATGGTTATCAACAAAATGATATTACATTTAATATACAAAACCATATTATTACCCCAAAAGATGCTGATTTATATGTTAATCCACAAATTGGAGATAATAATAATAGCGGGTTAACACCTGATGATCCGTTAAAATCCATTGCTTATGCTTATTCTTCTATTGTTGTTGACAGTACAGAGAAAAACACTATTCACCTTGCTAATGGCATTTATTCTGATTCGGCTAATAACGAAAAGTTTCCCTTAAACATTAGACCTTATATTAATGTAGCAGGCGAAAGTAGAAATAGCACTATATTAGATGGAATGTACAAATCAAGAATTCTTAAAGGAAACAACGAAGTTTCTAATTACAGTTTTAGTAAAATGACAATGGAAAGAGGTGGATATGTTAATTATAATGGATCTTTTCCATATGCCGGATTTGCTTTTCTTTATGCTCAAAATGATAACATTATTATTGATAGCGTGCTTTTTAGTAAAGGTCATTGTTATTCTGCAGGTGGTGGTTTAAATATTCAAGCCTCTAATAATGCACTTGTAACAAATTGCGAATTTACTAACAATATTGGTGGCAGAGCTTTTACTTCCGGTGTAGATATTGGAGATACTGTAACTGTAAGTAATTGCATATTTTCGGATAATATGCCTGATTACCAAAACCCTGAAAACCCAAAAGGCGGTGCAATATGGATTGCGGGTTACCATTCAGCAGCAATAGTACAGAGTTGTTTATTTACAGGTAATAACAAAAATACTATTTCCACTACTTCCGGCACTTCTAATCCAAATTACAATCTTTATCTTATCAATTGTACTCTTACAGAGAATACACTTATTGAAAATCATAGTTCAATTTTTGGTATAGATGCAAATATTACTTTGTATAATTGCATTTCGTATAATGAAGGACAATATCCAATAAATTTCTATTTTAATGAAACTGAGGATACGCTTCTACTAACTATATACAATTCACTCATTGAAGGTGGCGAGGAAAGTATTACTATAGAAGAAGGTCCAACAAAACTTATTTACGATGAAACAAATATTGATGCTGATCCACTATTTTGCAACGGAACATGGTTCCCATACATGCTAAGCGAATCTTCTCCTTGCATTGATGCGGGAACACTTGATTTGCCGGATTTTATCGAATTACCTGAAACCGACTTAGCCGGTTACCCCCGGATTTATAACGACAATATTGATATGGGAGCCTATGAATATGGTCCTTGGGTGGGAATAGAAAATCAAAAATCAAAAATCAAAAATCAAAATTTAAAATTATTAACTGCTTCACCTAATCCATTTTCATACAGCACCAAAATAAAATACACAGCCTCAGAAAAAGGGAAAATTCAAATTTTTGTTTATAATATTCAAGGGAATAAAGTAACTACATTAATGGATGTTACAAGCTTACCCGGAAGTGGAAAATTTTCATGGGATGGCAAAAACGATTACGGTCAAAAGTTGCCTGCCGGAACTTATATCATTAACCTTATTATTAATGATAGAATTATGGAAGCGGTGAAGGTGGTGAGGAAGTAAATTTAAAAATCAAAATTTAAAATGTAAAATGATTTCAATCAAATTATCTCTCCGTAATCTTCAGTTTGTCTGTCATTAAAAACATGATTTCTTTCTGTGATCATTTTGTTTCGGGATAAGGAAATATCAATATCGGCAAAACCAATTTCTTCATCTCCTGAAGCTTGAGTAATAATTTCCCCGAAAGGATTTGAGATTATTGATCTGCCGGTAAAAGTCAGGTCTTTCTCGGTTCCGATGCGGTTTGCAGTTATTGTAAAAATACGATTGATAATGGCATGAACAGGAACAACTTTTTGTCCGTATTGAGTGATGAAATTTGAAGGATGACAGATAATGTCTGAACCTTTTAGTGCAAGAATTCTCCATATTTCAGGGAAAAGATAATCGAAACAAACTAACATGCCGAGTTTACAAAATACAATATCAAAAACCGGCAATCCTGAGTTGCCTTTTTCAAAGATATCTTTCTCATTCATAAAAAGGTGAATCTTGCGGTATTTACCCATAAATCCATTTGGACCTATAAGAATTGAAGTGTTAAATAATTTGTCATTTTCTTTTTCATTAATTCCCGAAACAATAAATGTATTATGTTTTTTTGCTTTGCTTTCGAGAAATTCAACAAATTCACTTTTTCCGATTTCTTCTGCCAAAGAAAAAGCTTCTTTCCTTGAACTAAAATTATAACCGGAATTAGCCAGCTCCGGAATAACAACCAAATCAGCTTGTTTTGAGTTGTCGATTAAAATATCAAGCTTCTTAATATTTTTTTCCTGATTCCCAAAAACCGGTGCAAATTGTATGTAAGATGCTTTAAACATTGGTTCTACTGCTATTTTAATGGTAACATTATTTTATGATTCTACTAATGAAATTATTTATAATGATAAAATGCTTAAATGATTAAATGCTTAAACATTTACGCATTTAATCATTTAATCATTCAATCATCTACTCAATCATCACTGCCTAATAATCTTAAACTCGCCATTTTCTTCAAACTGTATTATTTTTGATGGTTTGACATTTTTAAAACTATGTTGTTCAAGCTTAACAATATAATCAACTTCTTTTTTTATTTCATCATTAACCTGACTGAAAAGAAGTGGGGTTTTCTCACCCGAAATATTTGCTGAAGTAGAAACAAGAGGTTTGCCTAAACCTGATATAATGCGTTTGCAAAATTCATCACGTATAATGCGAATAGCAATGCTTTTATCTTTGGCTATTACATTTTTTGCCAGACCTTTTGCGTTTGAATAGATAATTGTAAGAGGTGTTTTTATACTTTCGATAAGATCGTAAGCAACTTCCGGAACATGCTCAACGTAATTTTTAAGTTGATCGGCTGAACATAAAAGAACAATTAGACATTTATGCTCATATCGTTTTTTCAATGAATATACCTTTTTAACAGCTTTTTGGTTAGTAGCATCACAACCAATTCCCCAAACAGTGTCGGTAGGGTAGAGGATGGTTTTTCCTTCTTTAAGGGCTTTAATTGTTTTTTTAATTTCTTCTTCCATTTAAATTCTGTTCAAGAGTTGTTGATTATTTATTGAATAAGCACATTCGAAATGCTTTTCAGGGCATTTATTAAATCCATGCAATCCGCAGGGACGACATTTTAATTCTTTTGTTGTCTCAATTATCACCGAATTATCCGACAAAGGTCCAAAACCATAATATGGAACTGTTGAGCAAAATATTGCAGTTGTCGGGGCATTAACCGAAGATGCAAGATGCAATGGTGCCGAATCATTTACAAAATTCATACGGGCATCTTTCATTAGTGCAGCCGATTCCAGAAAATTGAGCTTTCCTGCGAGATTCAAACAATTTGAATGCTTTGTTTTTTTTGAAATTTCATCACAAAGTAATACATCATTCTTCGAGCCTAAAAAATAAATATAAATATCTTTATCAGCTTCATCACAAAATTCAATCCATTTATCTACAGGATATTGCTTTGTAAACCAAAGTGACGCAGGAGCGATACAAATATATTCATTTGTTTTGTATTGCGAGACTTTTGCAAAATCATTTTTCCCGGGATATAATTTTACTTTAAAAGATGAATTATCGGTGATGCTTTCGATTAACTTTAAATTTCTGTCAACTTCATGAATACCTGCATTTTCGCCTTTAATATTATGTTTAACAGATTCTGAAAAAAATAATGAAAATGGGTTTTTGTTAAATCCTATTGTTTTTTTAGCCCCTGATAAAATCGTAACTATTCCGCTTGAAGCAAATCTCTGAATATTTATAATAACATCAAATTTTTCCGCCCTGAAGAATTTTATTATCCTGAAAAGGTTTCTGTATTTTCTTTCTGCTTTATTCCAGATAATAAGATTGTTAATAAGAGGATGGGCTTTAAATAATCCTTCATTTCCCTTTTTTAACATGAAATCAATTGAAGCTTCAGGAAAAAAATGACGTAGTTTTTCAATTAGTGGTGTGCTTAATATCACATCACCAATCGAGGCAGTTTGTATAATTAGTATCTTTCTCAAAGTAATTCGTTTGTTAAATTATGTTTTTTATTTTGAGGATAAATTGGAATAATGGAATTATGAGTTCATCCCGAAAAGTTATTTTAGCCACTAAGACTCGAAGACTCAAAGAATTCACAAAGTTTATTATGTTGATTGTATTTTCTTTGTGCATCTTAGTGTCTTTGTGTCTTCGTGGCAATTTTTCATTTTTTCATTTTTTTTTAACTTCTCGAAGTGAACTTAATAATGGATTCTTTTGATTCCATCATTCATTTATTTACCATATTCCCCTTATTTCCCATATTACCATATTCCAAAAACTGCAATCATATTATTTGTCATTAATTCCACGCAGAAGCTCACGCAACCACATCATATTCACGCAAAGCATTGTTCAAAGATGTTTTCAG
>JAIORY010000010.1 GCA_021107915.1 Bacteroidales bacterium
CCTCCCGAAAAGTTCGGTTGTAATTTAACATAAAGTCGCATAGACTTAGTTTTTACTGATGCAATTTCAATAGTATTAAATTCGTCTTTTGAAACAGGATATTTTCCATGCATTGAAACCTCTTTCCATTTATCACCTTTTTTATACATCAACTTCCATGTTTCCGGGATTCTGCAACCTCCGTTTGGACCATCATCAAACCAATAAATATGAACATGACTGATGATAGTTTCTTGGTCAAAATCATATTGAACCCACTCTGTTGTTCCTTTATGATTCCAGAAAGTGAGTCTTGGTATTTCGTGATCGTTTGAATTTTTTGGAATTATCTGATCGTTAACTGCGGAAATTTTATCGTGAATGTAAGAAGCGGTAACTTTACTTTTTGAAGCAATAGTTGGAGGAGATATAGGGTTGGCTGCTGATTTTTCATAAGGAAACCAAACCACCATTTCTCCGGTTCCCCGATGCGCCCATGCATAATAAGGAATCGCTGTAAAATTTTGTTCTTTTTCAACAATATCTTCGCTCTTGTTTAATGATAAACTTATTGCTTTGCTTTTTAATATTATAATGCCGTCAATCATATTTTTTTCATATTTTTCAGAAAATTCAGCATTTTTGTCAAGCAGTAAATTTCGTACTTTTCCGTTATTATCAATCCATTCGGCACAATAAACTAATGGTCCTCTTTCCAGTGATATTTTACCAATGTCTTCAGTAACATTTTCGTTAGCGATAACCTTTCTTACAGGCATGGGAAAATATAATTCAATCGTATCGTTTTTATTCCAAATTCTTTTGATTTTAATATATCCGTCCTTTATTTTATAAAGGACATTTTGGTTGTTAATGGTAATAACAGGGGTGTATTCATTGCCATCCAGATAATAATAAAGTTCTGAATGTAAAGGCTTATTCTTTGTCCATCCCGGTATTCTTATAGCAACTGTGAATCGTTTTTGAGATTCAGGTTCAATGTTAATATTTATTTTTCCTTCCCATGGGTAATTTGTTGTTTGAGAAACTATTAATTTCCCAAAATTCATTTCAATTTCAGCTTTGTTGCTAATAAAAAGGTTTATAAATAATTCATTTTTCTTATGTGCATAAATATATCCCGGCAAGGAAGGTAAAAATCTCACAACATTTGTTGGGCAACATGAACACGAAAACCAAGGACTTCTTTTATGGCTTCCGTCTGATTCCAATGGATTTGGATAGAAGAATTTGTCTCCATGAATTGAAACTCCCGATAGAAAACCATTGTAAAGAGTGCGTTCCAAAACATCAATATATTTTGCATCACCATTCAGTAAAAACAATCTTTGATTCCACAATATATTGGCAATAGCAGCGCATGTTTCGTTGTAAGCAGTAAGATTTGGCAGACTGTAATTTTCACCAAAAGCTTCGCCGGCATGTTTTGAGCCAATGCCACCGGTAATATATATTTTCTTGGAAACAACATTTTGCCATAATTTTTCTACTGCATTTTTATAATCTTTATCTCCTGTAAGTGCTGCTATGTCGGTCATTCCCGAATACATATACGGAGCTCTAACAGCATGACCAACAGCTTCGGATTGTTGGATAACAGGTAAATGATCTTGTGTATAGACTTTGTTTTTCCCATCAGCACCATAAGTATAAAGTTCATGCCCTTCGGCATTTCCTCTCTGATCAAGGAAATATTTGGCAAGTTTTAAATATTTTTCTTCGCCTGTAATCCGATATAATTTTACTAAACCAATCTCAATTTCCTGATGCCCGGGAACTCCATGTAATTGATCTTTTTCAGGTCCAAAAATTTTGTTTATCAGATCAGCACTTTTAATTGCAACATTTAATAATGATTTTTTTCCGGTTGCCTGATAATGTGCAACGGCTGCTTCGTACATGTGACCAATATTGTAAAGTTCATGGCTTTGTTTTAACATAGACCATCTTGTTTTTCCTGTATTTGATGGAAGACTGTCGGGATTAATAGTTCTGCATGTATATAAATACCCATCATCTTCTTGTGCAGCTGCAATACTTGCGATAAGATTATCCAGAAAATCATCTAATTCAGGATCAGGATAAATATTCAAGGAATAAGAAGCACCTTCAATAACTTTAAATACGTCCGAATCATTATATCTGATGCCAACAAAAGATCCTTTTTTTAATCCGCCTGCAACAGCAAAATTATCCAGTCTGTGAGTTTCTTCACATTTTTTAAAATCATAAGGAATAGTAACTTTTCTGTTGGTGTCGAGTCTTGGAAGCCAAAAGTTATCATTGATTTTAACACTTGTAAATGATACAGGTTTTACGGGATAATCTTTATTCATACTTGTTTTGTTATTTGAGCATGATGCTACTAAAAATATAGTTAGAGTTAATAAGAATAAATTTTTCATAAGTATCTTGGGTTTAATAATTAAATTAGTTCGCTAAAATAAAGGTTTAAAAATTGTTAGGCAAGTAAACAAAGTTTTTTTTGTTTTTCTTGAAAAGGTGATTATTAATGGGGAATAATTGGAATAGAGGGAATAATGGAATAATGGAATAATGACCTTCCAACTCATTTTTGAACTGGAAGGTCTTGCTTTTTTATAAATCTAAATTTTAAATTTTTAAATTCTTCCGCGAATATCCGTGTAATCCGTGTCATCTGCGTTCCAATCGCGTCATCCGCATTCCAAATCTCTTAAAACGGCGAACACTCCATCATTTCATATTTATTATTTCTTGTTGTTTTTTTTGAGCCACTCCAGCGTCCAGAGGATCCACCACTATTAAATAATGAAATATCATCAAGTTCGATAATAAGAGAAATTTCATGAGCACCACCGGTTTTTAGCAGGTCATCATCCAAAGCCAGATCATAGCTATAAAGAATTTTTATTCTCGAAACATCGTTAAAGATGGTATTAAGACCAATTAAAAGGACCAATGATTCTGCATTAGAAAAGCTAAATTCACTATTTCTGTACCAAATACCACCATATAAGCTTTTGTAATACATATTTATTCCGAAAGCAATAGTTTGAAATTCGCCTTGTGTTTCATAATAAATACCCGGATTAAATTTTTTCTTGGAATAGTGGTTTCCGCTTTTTGAAGAAGAATATCGTCCTGAATATCCTTCAGATTCAAAAATCATGTCTGCATGGAGAACAATTTTTCTTGGCAAAGGTGCCGGCTTGTCAAAGAAAGAAATACTGGGACTGAAGACATGATGAACTGCAAAGCCGAATGTTCCAAAAATATTTGTTGAGCTTTGAGAAGGTTGTGCAAATCTAAAAACTGCACCTACATTAAAATCCGGAAAAGCTAATTGATCATTTCCGGGAGTAACAAATCCTGTTTCATAAATATTTCCATATCTTGGATTTATTTGGTCTGTAAAAACAAATCTATCCCAGTTTACACTTTTTTGAACAAAAGAAGACATTACTCCAACCTGTGTAAAGAAAGATTCAGTTAATCTAATCCTAACCGCAGTTAATATTGCAGCAGTTGATGTTTCCAGAAATCCTGCACCGGCTCTGTCTTTGTTAAACATTAAACCTAAACCACCGGAACCCGGAAATTCTCTTATTGATATATCAGTATTAAAGTTATAAGTTTGAAAATCATTTCTCAGGTTTGGCCATTGTTTGCGATAGTCTAACCGGACTCTCAAGCCTTGTGATATTCCGGTATATGCCGGATTATAATAAAGCGGATTACTGAAAAATTGTGAATAATTTGGATCCTGTGCCTGAACAGTCTTGGTTGAAAAAGTTCCAATCAAAGAAAGGACAAAAATGAAAACGAATATTTTAGTTTTTATATACATTGCTTTATCTTATTAATGTAACAGTACCTGTTGTTTGTAATGCACCATTTTCGTTATTTCCAATTGATTCGCCTTCCCAGACAGATCCATCAACGAAAGTAGCTTTTATTCTCCATAGATAAACATCCATTGGCAAGGGTTCTCCATTATATGTGCCATCCCAGCTTTCAGCCGGACAGCCGGCTGCATCCAACTCCTGAGACTGCCAAAGCAGATGACCCCAACTATCGAATATTTTTATATCATATTGTAATAAATTAACTCCCTTAGGTTGGAAAACAGTAACATCAGATGTTGGATTATCCGGTGCAAAGGCATTTGGCACAAACAATCCTTTAAAAAGGAATTGATATATGTACGACATTGAATCCATACAATCATATTCATTCCATGAGATAAGATCGATGATATATTCACCATCCTCATTGTATTGATAGATAGGATTATCTTCCTCCGAATCACCACCATCACCGAATAACCAGAAATAATCCACACCACCGATAGTTTCATTAGTAAATTTTATCTGCCCCTGAATATTGTCATAATTTTCGATAAAAGAAAAATTACTGTAAGGAACAGGATAAACGGTAACAATTTGAATAGATGTGTCAATACAACTATGCTCGTTTGAAACGATCAGCCTTACATAGTAAGTACCCGTTGAATCGTAAATATAATACGGATTTGCAAAAGAAGAAGTATCTTTTCTTGTCAGAGAATCCCCAAAATTCCAGCCCCAGTTTGTGATCATTCCATTAATACCATCAGAAATATCTATAAATTCTGTTGATTTCGACATACATGCATTAACCCATTCAAAATCAGCAATAGGTAACGGGTTAACAGCAATAGTTTGAATAATTGAATCATAACAAGCATTTTCAGCAGTTATAAATAATTTTACATCAAAACTATCGGCAACATTATAATGATACCATGGGTTTTGTAATGTTGATGTAACAACAGAATCAGGATCATTGAAGTTCCACAACCATGAAATTATATTAGTTCCGTTAGTATTTGAAATATCTTCAAAATAAGAAGTTTCATTAAAACAAACCGGATCGCAAATGAAATCAGCAATTGGTGATGGTAAGATATTGATTGATTTTATAATAGTATCGGAAATAGTTTCACTTCCAATAGTGCTGTAAATAATTAGTCTTACATCAAAAGTGCCGGATTGAACAAAAGTATGAACTATAACAGGACAATGTTCATTGTAAGTTGTATCAAAGCCATCGCCAAAGTCCCAATACCATTGAGAAATAACATCCAAATAAATTGAACTGTCAGAAAAATTCAGAGTAAAGTTTTGACAAAGCAAAGTATCCATTATTTCGAAATCGGCTTTAATACAATATTCTCTAAAAATTTCCTGATTTATTGAATCCTGACAGCCATTAGTGTTTGTAACTATTAACGAAACATTATAAAATCCCGGATTTGTGTATATATGAGAAATATCCGGGTTATCAGGTGCAATAATAGTTTCATTAGGAGTTCCGTCACCAAATACCCATGTCCATGATTCAATAGGTGCTCCATTTCCTACCGACAAATCATCAAAATATATCAAACTGTCGCAGATAGCACTTTCATAAGTAAAATCAGGTATTGGTAGTGTTTCAATAGTTATCGATTTATAAATAGTATTACTGCAACCAAACTGATCCATAGCTTCGAGGGAAACGGTGTAAGCTCCCGGTGAAGTGAAGTCATGTGTTGGAAATTTAATATGTGATGTATTGTTTATTCCTGATGCAGGATCACCGAAATCCCAATTATACAGAATAAGAGTGTCTCCTTGTGGGCTTATCATTTCCGGGAAGAATGAAGTTGTTTGACCAAAGCAAGTTGGTGTAAAACTAAAATCAAATTCAAGACCTGCCGGAATGCAAACAGTATCAATAAATGTGTGCTGACAACCCCTTCCGTCAGTAACCATCAGGGAAACCTCATAACAAGTGTCAACAGCATAATAATCGTGAATAGGATTTCTTAAAGTTGAATTATAACCCGGTTCAAAGGTCCAGAACCACTCGGCAATAGAAGTCTGAAAAGCATAAGAAGAATCGGTAAAATAAACCAATCCACTCTGACAAACATCAACAGAATAATTGAAATTAGCAGTCGGCAAAGGATTAACAATAACTTCACGAGATAAAGAATCAGTACAACCGCTCAAGCAAGTTACAATAAGCTGCACCTCGTAAGTCCCGATGTTATCATACACATGAATCGGGTTTTGAAGTACAGAAGTATTACTTCCAGAAGTAGGATCGCCAAAGTCCCAAGCCCATTCAGTTATCGGATCACCGTTGCCCGAAGATGAAAAATCAGTAAAGTAAGTAGTATCACTCTGGCAAGCATTTGAATAATCAAATATTGCCTGTGGTCTCGGCGAAATCGTTACAATATGAGAAATAAAATTCTCGCATCCGGCGGTATCCACAACAGATAAAGTAACATTAAAATCACCTGTGGTGAGATACAAATAAATTGGATTTTGTTGATTAGAAGTCGGGCTTCCATCCCCAAAGTTCCATTCAAAAATTTCAATAGAACCAATATCCATTAATATTGAGTCGGCATAGAAATAAGTAATATCCTCGAAACAAGTAGGAATACTTGTCGTGAAGTCAACAGGTGGAAGCTCGGCAGAAATAACTTGCTGTACGATAGTATCAGAGCAACCTTCAGAATTAAGAATTATTAAACTAACATCGTAAGTCCCCGCCTGAGTAAAGCTGTGAACAGGATTCTGCATTGAAGAATAATTATTACTTCCGGAAGCAGGATCACCAAAATCCCATGCCCATTGCGAAATCGCATAACCACCCACAGCAGTTGAATTATCGGTAAACTGAACCGGCTGGCTGCCACAAGCATCTTCAAAATCAAAATCGGCAATAGGCGAATCGGCAATAATAACATTTTGAGAAGTAGAATTTTCGCAACTGTCGGTAGTAATTACCCAAAGGTCAACCTGAAAAGTTCCGGCTGTAACATAAGTATGAGTAATGTCAGGACTGTCGGGATAGTCAACGGTAACAGTAGTTCCATCACCCAAATCCCAAATCCATTGAGTAATATATCCTGATCCTGTTGAAGAAACATCAGTAAACTGAATCTCACTATTTTGACAAGACGGAGACGAATAAGTAAATCCGACAACCGGCGTAGGATGAACATCAATAACATGAGAAACAGAATTTTCACAACCGTTAACATCTGTAACAGTTAAGATAACAGTATATTCACCCGGCACTACATATAAATGCTCGGGGTCCTGAGCAAAAGAAGTCTGCCCGTCACCAAAGTCCCACACATGGTCGGTTATTGTTGCCATATTTGTGATGTCCGTATCAATAAAGAAATGCGTTAATTGATTTTCACAAGTCAAATCCCAGTAGAACTCAACATCAGGCTCGGGATTAACAGTAACAGTATTAACAATAGTATCAAAACACTGATTATAATTTTCAATTATCAGCATAACATCATAATCACCTGCTTCGGAAAATATATGACTTGGATTTTGCAAAGTAGAAGTATTTGCAGTACCTGATAATGGATCGTCGAATCTCCAGAACCATGAAATGATATTTCCCGGGCCATTAGGAGTTGAAGCATCAGTAAAGTCAACAATCATATTCTGACAAGCATTGGAATAATTAAAAACCGCAATAGGATTAGGATGAACTTCAATGTCTCTTGTAAAAGATTCATCACAACTAAGAGAAGTGATAACAGTAAGAGTTACTCCGTAAGTTCCTATCATTGGGAATAAATGCGAAGTATTTGGAATATCGGGATAATAAATTGTATCATTATCCGAGCCGTCATCATAGTTCCAAATCCATGTAGTGATATGTCCGTATTCCGTATAAGAAAGATCGGTAAAATAAGCAAGTTCATTCAAACATACCGGAGACGAATCATCAAAAAACGGAACAGGTCCCGGACGAATAATAACATATTCAGTTGTAGAATTTGTTCCACCGTAAATATCAACAATATCCAAAGTTACGGTGTAAGTACCCTCCTCGGTATAAACGTGAACAGGGTTTTGCAGATTTGAATATGAGCCGTCACCAAATACCCAGTGCCATGTTTCAATTTGTGCAGTGCTGTTGCCTGAAAAGTCAATTTGCTGGTCGATACAAGTAGGATTAGGATTAATAGTTACGCTAATATCAGGATTACCAACAACAGTTACATCATGCGAAACACTACTTTCACAGCCATTAATATCAGTAACAGTTAAAATCACATTAAATATACCGGTGTATGCAAATATATGAGTCGGGTTTTGCTCTGTAGCAAAATATCCATCATCAAAATCCCAATACCAAGAATCAATAACATCGCCCGAAGTACCAAAGAAAGAAGTTACATCAGCCAAATAAGTCGGTTCAGGAGCCCATGAGAAAAATACAGAAGGATTGTTTGGAGCTAAAACAGTATAAGTTATAGAATCGACACAATAATTACCATAGCCCGACTGAGAAGTTACAGTCATGGTAACATCATAAAAACCACCAACAAGAAAATCATGAATCGGGTTTTGATTAGCAGAGGTGTTTCCATCACCAAAATCCCAGTACCATTCAACAAGCATATTTCCGGCAGGCACTGTCGAAAGGTCGGTAAAGCTCATGGTAGTACACAGAAGGTCGGTATAAGTAAAATCAGCTACAGGCTGATCAGTAATTATAACATATTGCATATCTGAATTAGAGCAACCTGAAGAATCGGTAACTGTGAGAGTAACATAATATGTTCCGCTTGCTGTATATGAATGAGGTGTGTTTTGCAGAATTGAATATGTGCCATCACCAAAGTCCCAATCCCAGAATTCTATTCCGGAAGTGCTTTGTCCTGTAAAATTTATTAGATTATCCACACAGTCAGGATTTGGAGCAATGGTAAAGCTTACATCAGGGATTTCTGAAACTGTAACAATATGCGAAACTGAGTTTGGACAACCCAGAGTATCAGAAATCGTAAGTATAACATTATAAGTTCCTAAATCACTATAAACATGAGTAACATTTTGCCCATAAGCATTGTATCCATCACCGAAATCCCACAACCACACAGAAATAGAATCGCCTGAGGAACCATAAAAATACGTTGTATCACCAAGGCAGGTTGGTTCAGGAGCCCATGTAAAAAATACTGAAGGTCCGTTTGGTACGGTAACGAGATGTTCTACAGAATCAGTGCACTGGTACGTGCTTGAATCAGCTGTAACTATCAGGCTAACATTGTAAAATCCACCAGTAGCATATGTGTGTAATGGATTAGGTTCGGTTGATGTTGATCCATCACCAAAATCCCATAACCATTCAATAATAGAATATCCCGGAGAAGTTGTTGATATGTCAGTAAAGCTCATTGTGCTACACTGATATACAGATGCAGTAAAATCTGCATCCGGTGGTTCCGAGATGATGATAAATTGTACATCTGTATTTATACAACCGGAAGTATCAGTTACGCTAAGTGAAACATAATAAGTTCCGCTTGAAACATAAGCGTGAATAGGATTTTGTAAATCAGAAAATGCACCATCGCCAAATTCCCAATGCCATGCATCTATTTGAGAAGTACTTGATCCGTAAAACTCTATAATACTGTTAGCACAACCCGGATTTGAAGACATAGTAAAACTAACATCCGGTATTTCAGTAACATGAACAATGTTTGAAAGTGAATTTATACAACCGTTAGTATCAACAATTGTTAGGATGACATTATATGCGCCTGTATCGGCATAAACATGACTTGCTTGTTGAAGTGTGGAATAATTTCCATCGTCAAAGTCCCAGAACCAACTGTCGATTGGGTTACCTGATGTACCCCAGAAATAAGTTGTATCTCCAAAGCAAGTGGGTTCAGGATCCCATGTAAAATAAATAGTAGGGTTATAAGGAACCACTACTTGTTTTGTGATTGAGTCGGTACAGGAGAATATTCCGGATTCAGCGGTAACAGTTAGCGTAACATTATATATTCCTCCACCCGGAAATACGTGTATAGGGTTTGGCCAGTTAGTTGTATCGGTGCCATCACCAAAGTCCCAATGTCTCCAAACTATATTATATCCTGCAGGAGCAGTTGAAAGATCGGTAAATTGCAAAGTGTCGCATACTACAATTTCATAAGAGAAATCGGGAGTTGGTGGTTCTACAACTTCAATATTTTGCGATGCTGTACTTGAACAACCATTAATGTCGGTAACAGTTAAAGTAACAAGCATGTCACCAAATTGAGTATAAGTATGTGTGATATATTGTCCTGTGCCTGTTGTGCCATCATCAAAATCCCATTCCCATAAGACTATATTTGAAGAACTGGTGCCGGTAAAGTCGATAGGAGTGTTGACACAAGCTGTTGTTGTGCTGGCAATAATTCCAACATCAGGAGGTGTAAATACAGAAATAGAATATGTAGTTTGATCTGAACATCCATGTTCATCGGTGTAGTATAGTGTTACATTATAAAAACCAGGAATTAAATAATCGTGAGTAGGGTTTTGATTGGATGAAGTTGATCCATCACCAAAATCCCAGAGCCAACTGGTTAAATTAGCAGTACCGGTCATTGTGAAATATGCTAATTCGCCAAGGCATATTGTAGTTCCCGGATTTATATCAAAATCAATATCAATATCAGGCCATACAAAAAGATTAGTTTCAATAACACTGTCACAACCGTAAATACTCTGTAAAGTATCATAAAATATTCCACTTGAAAAACGCCATGCACCTTGTGCAAATAATGAATCATGAAAACAAAGAACGGGATTTAAAGTAGTTAAGAAAACAGGACGTATATTGAGAATCATATCATCTATAGAATCGCAACTAATAATGTTTGATGCAACCATAGTTAATTGAACTGGTCCTATTTCTCCGGGGCCCGGAATATATACCGGTTGCTCAACATTTGGATTAAGGAAATATCCTGAGCCACTTGTTAACCAGTAAAGAGTTACCCAGTTTGTTGCAAAAGGAGGAGAAGCTGATGTCGAAAAATAGAAAGGTTCACCAAAACAAGAGTTCTCATCAGAGCCAGCATAAGCATAAGCTCCTGTTACTATCTGAAGCATCATCATGGAAGTATCGTTTTCGCATGGACTGATGCCATATCCAACCATGTAAAGATAAACAGTGTCTATTTGTGTTGATCCTGCGTCAATATCAGGGGTGTAAATAGGTGCAACAGAATTTGGATAGTCGAATGAACCAAGACCGTTATGACTGTACCAATATATTGAAGCTGCATTATTTGCAAATGGAGCAAATTCTAAAGTTGAAAGATCAATGGCAACATCTTCACAAGTTGCAGTGTCGTTACCGGCAAAAACCTGACAAGTTGGATTAACTGTTATTGGCAGAACAACTTGTTCTGAGCATACATTTAATGTAACATCAAAAGTGCCTGCCTGTGTGTATGTGTAGCTAACATCTTGTCCTGTAGCAGTTCCTATTCCATCACCAAAATCCCACAGCCAGTTTGTAAAACCTGTATTGCCATTATAATCTATTCCGTGGAAAGCAACGGGATAATCCTGACAACTCGGACTGGGTGAGCGTGTAAAGCTAACATCAAGGTCTTCAATACGAATCTGGTGTATAACAGTATCAGTACAGTTATTTCCATTGCTATAAATCAGTAAAATATTATAATCACCTTGTTGGGTATAAATATGTGTAGTATTTTGTCCTGTAGAAAAATTTCCATCCCCAAATTCCCATTCCCAGTTTGTGATACCACCACTAATTTCATAAGCATTAAAATCAACTTGACTACTTGTACATGTAGTGTCTTGCGGATTCATGTTAAAATCAGCAATTGGTAATGCGTAAACATGAACTTGTTTAACAATAGTATCACTACAAGTGTTATCATTTTCAACTATCAATGTTACATCATAATTACCGGAAATAGTATATGTGTGTGAAACAGTTGCTGCGGATTCGGTTGGCGATCCATCACCAAAGTTCCATTCTCTGAAAATAATATTTGTTGTACTGGTATCAGTAAAAGTAAGCGGTAGTTCTGCACAAATAGTGTCATTTGGTCCTATAGTAAATCCTGCTTCAGGTAATATAAATACCTGATGTTGTTGTGTAATAGAATCAGTACATCCATTATCATTTGTTACTAAAAGTTGTACATCAAAAAATCCTGCTTGTGTATAATAATGATTTACGTTTTGACCGGAGGCATTGTTTCCGTCACCGTAATCCCATTGCCAGTTATTAATTGTTGTAGAACTTGTTCCGTCAAAAACTATGACTTCGTTTACACAGATTGAAGAATTTGGATTTTTTGTAAAATTAACTTCAGGTGCATCGAAAACAGTAAGTGTCATTGTTGATGTGTCGTTACTGCATGGTAGCAATCCATAGGCAACAAGAGATAAATCAACCTGATTTAATTCACCAACTGCAGGAATATATTTCGGCATAAGAGCAGTATCATAATCAAATGTACCGAGACCACCGATCCATTTTAAAGAATCATAGCTTATAGCTGAAGGTAAAGTGCTTGAAAGTGATAAATCTAATGTATCTCTTTCACAAATGCTTTCGTTAGAACCGGCGTTTGATTCTGCCGGTTGAAGTACAATGTGCTGGTAAGTTACTTGTTCGGTACAAACAGTGAGTGTTACATCAAAAGTGTCATAAGAAGTATAAACATGAGTTACGTCATGCCCGATAGCTGTACCCCCATCTCCGAAATCCCAGTTCCAGTCGGTAAATGTAACGTCTCCGATACCGTTAAAATTTACAGTATTTGAAAGGCAACTTGGGCTGGGGTTTATTGAGAAATCAATAGTGATATCCTCTACAATTCGTTGGTAAGTTATTGTAGAATCGCAACCAAACTGATTTTCTATTGTTAAAGAAACATCATAAGTTCCACTTGAAGTATAAGAATGGGTAACATTCTGACCTGATTGAATTGGAGAACCATCATCAAAATCCCATTGCCATGAAACAATGTTACATGTACTTGTCCCATAAAAATTTGCCAATTCATTTACACAACAAGTATCAATTGGTTGAGAGGTAAAATCACCAATTGGAACTGTATCTACACGTACTTGATAAAAAACAGTATCTAAACAACTGTTATCATTTTCAACAAATAAAGTAACGATATAATCTCCTGCAGTAGGATAAGAGTGAGTAACTGAACTTCCTGTACCTGTATTACCATCACCAAAATCCCATTGCCAGTCAACAACATTTGTAGTGCTAATGTCAGTAAAAGTAAATGGGTCATAAGCACAAATTGTATCATTAGGACTAATAGTAAAATCTGCAATAGGAAGCACATGTACTTCATGTTGCTGTGTAATAGAATCCGTACATCCTTCATCATTTGTAACTAAAAGTTGTACATCATAAAAACCATTTGAAGTATAATAATGATTTACATTTTGTCCGGCATCACCGTTTCCATCACCAAAATCCCATATCCAACTGGTAATTGTTGTTGAACTTGTTCCGTCAAATACAACAACTTCATTCACACAGATTGAATCATTTGGTGTTTTTGTGAAGTTGACTTCCGGCGCATCAAGAATTGTAAGAATCATATCTGAGGAATCATTATCGCAAGGTAATTGACTATAGGCTACCAAAGTTAAGGTTATTGGTCCTAACTCACCGGCAGCAGGAGTATATATTGGTAAAAGTTGTGTAAAATCATCAAAAGTACCGGCTCCTCCTATCCAATGTGTTGAATCTGCACCTGAGACAGTTGGTAAAATAGTTGAGTTTACAAAATCCAATGGTGTTCTTTCGCAAACAATTTCGTTCGATCCGGCATCACAAACTGCTGATAAATTGACAATAACATCGTGTTGTTTAGTGGCACTACACACATTTAAGGTTACTGTGTATGTGTTTGCTGTTGAATATAAATAATTAACATCATGCCCCACATCAGTTCCGATACCATCTCCAAAATCCCAAATCCAATCGGTAAAAGTAGCTGTTCCAACTCCATTAAAGTAAACAGTATCTGATGTACAAGTAGGAGTTTGATTAATTGTAAAATCAAGATCGTATGCATTGAAAATATAACGTATTTGTTCAAGAGTATCTTTACAACCGTCTGCAGAAGTAACAATTAAAGTTATAACTTTATCACCAACAGAGGCATAAGAATGAGTAACAATCTGTCCGTTTCCTGAGCTTGCATCACCAAAATCCCAATCCCAGTCAGTAATATTTGTATTATTTGTTGCTGTAAAAGTTACGGTTTCGTTTACACAAGAAGTATCATTTGGAGTTATTGTAAAGCTCTCAACAGGGATAGGACTTATTGTAATTGGCAAAGGAGAAATAGGTCCGGGGTTGGGGCAATTGGTATTAGTCCCGTAAACTTCTATATTTCCCGGTGTTGCGAGTAATCCAAAATCAACAACAACGGAATTACCTGTTGGATTTGGAGGAATAAAAGTGGCACCTGTACCTGTATAAGACCAATGATAAACTTCTGTATTTGGATCCGGTGTAACAGAAAATACAACACCTGATTCTCCGGCACAATAAGTTTGCGGTAGCGATTGATTATATAAAAGTGAATCGGCTCTACGGTGTTCAATAATAACAACAGGCGAAGTACTTTCAGAAGCTGCATACCACCATGTATTCATAGTATGATGATCTCCATCAAAACTGTGACATCCTGACCATGGAACCTGAGTGGCGTAACATCCGTCAAGATTGACAGTACCACCCGGTATATTTGAATCATCCCAAAATACAAAGAGAGAGTCATTAGGACCTGGAGGGGGGTTGACCAATTCTATTACAAAACCATTGTTATTGTGTTCCACATCATGTAAAGGGAGGTTGGTTAATCCGTTAATATAACTTACTGTAAAACTAATGTTGACACCGTTGGGAACTTGGATCCCGATTGGTGTTGTTCCATCCAAACCATCCCATGTAATGATATTTACTCCTTTATCAACAACTCTTGATATTGTACGAGCAATATAAGGGGGATCAAAAGTAAGTTCGATTTCAACATTTCCGGTTTTATCTACTTCCACAGCGAAGTCGATATAACCGCTATTACAATAAGTTGTTCCTATAACAGGTGGAATAATAGCTCCAAGTGTTTCGGCCGCTGGAAAAAGATTAGTATCAGGTTCGTTAATAAAAATATTGTACTCAGGAAGATATATCTGCATGTCAGGAACAGATTTTCTATCCTGTTCAAAATCACCACTTGTGCCAACTCCTGTTTGATTACAAAAAAGAAACCAATAGCGTCCGTCCATTTCGCTTAATTGTAATGAAGTAATAATACTGTCAGTGGAATAGACATAAAATTTAGCCGAACAATCTGCTCCTCCAATATATGAAAATTGCCAGGCTTGGGAATATAATCTTCCGGGCATGGCAGTTGTACCCTCTGCTACAGTAATATCAAATAATCTTAGATGGAAGGTGCCAGGCACGGTAGGTTGTGAAATGTGGTCATTGTCCACCCTGTTGAATTCAATATAAAATTTGCCGGTTTCTCCAGGTGAAAATATCAATGCATCGTATCCCATAGCCCCATAGAGTTGAATAGGACCAACCCTTGCTTCGCTAATATTATTTATAAATCCTGTACCACTTGTTGGGAGATCAGATTGAGCTTGTATAATAGTTCCATCCTCCCTTTTAATCCGATAAACAATTCCATAGTTTGATGTCCAGCTATTATTTGGATCTCCCTCAAAACCCATATAAATAACTTCGCTATCAGTTAAAGTTTCAAAATAGAGACGATCGGGGATATCGCAGTCATAAATAGCAAATTGTGTACGGTCATCACCGGTACCGCTATTACAATGACTTAAAAAATC
The DNA here is from genome assembly GCA_021107915.1 of Bacteroidales bacterium. Classification (GTDB taxonomy): domain Bacteria; phylum Bacteroidota; class Bacteroidia; order Bacteroidales; family JAIORY01; genus JAIORY01. The sequence continues at coordinate 15,723 of JAIORY010000010.1, forward strand.
ATTACATAATTGAAGACCTGTAGCGTCACCACCTATATAAATTTCATTAGATCCTTCTGCCAATACCTGTGAAGGCAAAAACAATAAAAAGAAAATAAATATTGAAAGATATTTTAATAATACAGACTTTATATTTAAAAATCGTGTAATAATATGTGTGAAATGTATATTGTTCATTTTGGTTAAATTTATATTCAAATTTTTAAAAGCTCCCAAATATATTATTTTTTATCCAAAAAGAGTTAAAATGTTACAATTAATAGAGTATAAATAATTAAATAGAATCTTTATAAATAGGATGTGAGTATTCGGTCAATGAAAATTTCTTAACAAATAATTGGTATTGAATTGGGTAGGGAGGGGAATATGGGGAATAATGGGAAATATTGGAAATATTGGGAAATATGGGGAATAAGGGAAATATTGGAAATAATGGGAAATATGGGGAATATGGGAAATAAGGGAATAATGGAATAATGGAATAGTGGAATAATGGAAATATAGGGAATAATGGAATATTGGAATAGTGGAATAGTGGAAATATGGGAATAATGGAATAAGGGAAATATGGGGAATAAGGGAAATATGGGAATATCCATACGGATTCCCTTCGGTCATTGGAATAATGAGTTAACTCCGAAAAGTCAAAAAAAAGAAAAAAAGAAAAATTGCCACGAAGACACGAAGACACCAAGATACAC
>JAIORY010000101.1 GCA_021107915.1 Bacteroidales bacterium
GATAGAATATTGAGATATACAACAGTTGGAACACATAAAGATGATCTTGATTTGCTGATTAATGGTTTTCCGGTTAAAAAATTTGGTTCTCAAGGTCAACAGAAATCATTTGTGATAGCAATAAAATTGGCTCAGTTTGATTTCACAAAAGGCAAAAAAGGCTTTAAACCTGTTTTGCTGTTTGATGATATTTTTGATAAACTTGATGATTCGAGAGTGAAGCAATTGATTCAACTGGTGAGTGAGAATAATTTCGGACAGGTTTTTATTACTGACACACAAAGACAAAGAATCGAAAAAATATTTAAAACTGTAAATATTGATCATAAAATATTTGAGATTAAAAATGCGAATGTGAGCGAGATTTGAAGATTTGAAGATTTGAAAATTTGAAAATCGAGTTCACTATTAAAATTTATTTATGCAAAGATCGAACGAACAAACATTAAAAGAGGTGGTCAGAGAATTACTGAAAGCATACCGCTGGGGTGGGAAAATTCTTGAAATTCGTTTGATGAACTCATGGGAGAATGTTGTTGGCAAAATGATTTCAAAGCACACACTTAAATTGGATGTTCGTAAAAAAGTGCTTTATGTGAAACTCGATTCACCGGCATTAAAAAACGAACTTTCTTATGCCAAAGAGAGAATTATAAAATCTTTGAATGAAGAAGTTGGGGAAGATGTGATTAATAAGATTGTTTTTACCTGAAATCACAAAATTTTAAAATCCAACATTTTTTCACCTTCAAGAAATGCCTGTAAGTTATCACCGATTTTAACCGGGCCAACACCTTCAGGAGTTCCAGTAAATATCAAATCACCAATCTTTAAAGTAAAGAATTTAGAAATATATACAATAAGGTCGTCAATAGAAAAAATCATATTTTTTGAATTTCCCTGCTGACGGATTTCACCATTTATCTTTAACAAAAAACTTATTCCATTCTGTTCTGAGAATTTCGTTTTTGAAATAAATTTACTTATCGGTGCTGAAAAATCAAAAGCCTTGCTAAGCTCCCAAGGCAATCCTTTGTCTTTTAGTTTGTTTTGAAGGTCTCTTGCTGTAAGATCAATTCCAAGTCCAATTTCATCATAATATGTGTGTGCAAATTGTTTTTGAATATGTCTCCCAACCTTGTTGATTTTATAAACTAATTCTGTTTCGTAATGAATATTTTCTGAGAATTCAGGATAGAAAAATGGATGATTTTTCCTCAAAAGTGAGGATTCGGGTTTTAAGAAAATCACAGGTTCTGTTGGGACCTCGCTATTAAGTTCTTGTGCGTGTTTAACGTAATTTCTTCCGATGCAGATTATTTTCATTTAATTAATCACCCCCTTCCCAACCTTCCCCCAAAAAGGGGAAGGAGTTTGGTTTTCTGGTTTTTTTATTGTTTTATTTTTTTCTCAATGTTTTTTGCAATTAATAAACATCCTTCTCCATCATTTCATTATTCCATTACTCCATTATTGAGTCCACTCCGAAAAGTATTTTTTCGCCACTAAAACACAAATGCACTAAATTTCACTAAAAATAATTTGTTGATATTCTTTGTTTTGTGGATTTTTGTGTTTTAGTGTTTTTGTGGCATTTTTTATTTTCTGACTTTTCGGAGTGGATTCATTATTCCATCAATCCATTAAATTTTCAGTATGACTTACATTCTTACCCAAAATTCAATGATCCTTTATTAAAACCTCTAAGTTTAATAGCTGTTAATACTTTTTTTGTTGAAAGTGGAAAATTGGCTTTCATCATCCAATCGTAATACGAAGGTTCTTTACGAAATATTTCTTCAACAGATTTTGATTTATGTTTTCCAAAATTAAAAACTTCTACTTTTTTATTATTAAAAACTATGTGACCTACAAGATCAACATTTCTTAAGTTGTACGAAAAGTTATGAAGTTCTTGAACATCGTTGGTGACAGGCTTAGTAACCTTGCCTTCTTTATCTGTGTATTCAGTATCTTCGTAAATATCAAGTTGTGATTTAAGAATTTCATAAGTCGCCATTGTGTCGGCTTCCGCGCTGTGGGCATTTTCCAGCGATTTGTTGCAATAAAACTTATATGCAGCTTTAAGAGTGCGTGGTTCCATTTTGTGAAAGATATTCTGAACATCAACAAGGCGGCGTTTTTTGACATCAAATTCAATATCTGCTCTTATAAATTCTTCTATCAGCAAAGGAATGTCAAATTTATTTGAATTATATCCGGCAAGATCCGAATTACCAAAAAAATTATTCAGTTCATTTGCAATATCAGCAAATGTGGGCATGTCTTTAATATCTTCATCAGATATTCCATGTATTGAATACGATTCATCAGATATTGGAATTGTCGGATTTATTCTTTGGGCATATTTTTCGATGCTGCCATCAGGCATTGCTTTTATAATTCCAATTTCAACAATTCTGTCTGTTGCTATCTGTAATCCGGTAGTTTCGAGGTCGAAAAATGCAAGAGGTCGGCTTAGTTTTAATTTCATTGTTTTCTTGTTTAAAAATAATAATTTATATTTTATCTGCCAATAAATCTGAAACTTTTAAAAATGATATTAATATCATTAATAACTTTATAATCACGTGCATAAAAAAGATTCAACTTTTCAATTGACTCAGTATTTATTGTGTTGTTTTTGAATACATCAACCGGATTGAGAATTCCATTTTTAATCTCAGGAAGTTTGTCAATTTCAATATTTTTTGTTAAATATCCTACCCATGATCTTTTTCCTGATAAAACTAAAAATATATTTTTGAAATATCCACCGGGATTTTTAACAAACCAAATACTCACGGGGAATATCAAAAATAGTATCAAACTTGTGATAATATCAAGGAAGCGTTTGCTGCGTTTGTTGTTTGTTTTATTGATGGAATTAATATTTATGATATAAAGATCTTCGGAAGTATTTATTGATTTGCTTCCGATTATTGAAAGACTGTCTTCGGGTGCGATTTTGTAATTTACTTGCGAATTATGTAATTCCGACATTTTGTCTATTATTTCCTGATGAGAAATATCCTTTGAGCAAAATACCACATCACTAATCTTATAAATTGCAATAATATCTTTAATTTGGTTAAGATTTCCAATAAAATTACTGGTCTTTAAATTGTTGTTCGCTGTGCTTATAAATCCAATGAAATCCGGTTTAAGGATAGTTTTATTAAGCAAATCGGATACTCTTTTAACTTCTTCTTCTTTTCCTATAATAAGAAAGCGTTTGCTGTTTGTTTTGTTGTTTTTACCGAAAAATATTTGAAGAATAGATCTTGTTGCAAGCATTGATATTAATCCCCAAAGTGCACCTAATAAAATTATTGCTCTCGAAAATCTGTATGATTCAGGAAGCAGTGCATAAGCAACGAGAATAATAATTGTGCCAACGGATATACCTGTAAATATTTTGAAAGGTTTTAAAGGACGATCGTATCCTCCGCTAAGGAAAACAGAAACCAGCCATATAAGAATATATAAAGGAACCACGAGATAAATAAAAATATCAGGGTATTGCCCTCCTCCGGGAAATATTACTGATTTTTCCCAATATACTTTAATAAAATAAATGCCGATATATAGAAGTGCAATATCAAGAAATAGTTTAAAGCCTTTTTTAAAATATCTTGTGAAAATTGCTAAAAAAGCCCTGAAATATATTGCTATATTGATAAGGAAACTAAATAATTTTGCATTCTTTTTTGATAAATGTTTTTTTGCAAAAATAACCATTGCCTTATAAAATATGACCACATAATTTACACTACTTTTTTTTGTACTTTCTCCTTTGTAGTGAATAATGCGGGCTTCGGGATAATAGTAGTTTTTATATCCGGCTTTAACGATGCGATACGAAAGGTCGATGTCTTCGCCATACATAAAAAATGATTCATCAAGCAAACCAACCTTGTCAAGGACAGATTTACGTAACAACATAAATGCACCTGCCAGAACATCAACTTCATAAGTTTTATCTTTATCAAGATAACCAAGATGATATTTTGAAAAGATTTTTGATTTTGGAAATAGAGAAGATAATCCGGACATCTTATAAAATGAGGCGATAGGAGAGGGGAATCCTCGTTTCGATTCAGGTAGAAATTTTCCGTTTCCGTCTATCATTTTAACTCCAAGCCCTCCGCCATCTGGATGTTCATCCATAAAAGAAACTACTTTATTAAAAGTATTATCTTCCACTATTGTGTCAGGATTTAGAAGAAGAATATATTCTCCTTTTGATACTTTGATAGCTTGATTATTTGCTTTAGAAAATCCTTTATTATCAGTATTGGCAATAACTTTAATATCTTTAAACTTATCTTTCACCATTTTTACTGATCCGTCAACTGAGTTATTATCAACTACGAATATTTCGCTCGAAATGCCTTTGCAAGCTTTTTGAGTAGATATTAAACACTGTTCAAGAAAGTATTTAACATTGTAATTTACAATAATAATTGATAATTTCATTTGTTACAGTAAAATAAAAATTTTGATGAAATATTATTCAAAGATAGTATTTGAATGAAATACAGCAAAACTATTAATAAAATTTCTTTAAAATAATAATTGTTGGAATAATGGAATGTTGGAATGATGGAATAATAGAATGTTGAGTCCATTCCGAAAAAAAATATAAAATGCCACAAAAACACGAAAACACGAAAATCCACAAAACAAAGAATATCAATAAATTAATTTTAGTGTAATTTTGTGTATTTGTGTCTTAGTGGCAAAAAAATACTTTACGGAGTGGACTCAATGTTGGAATGTTGCAAAATTGGAAATAATGGAATTACAATTAATTACAATTATTTCCTTCACCAAACAAATGATTATGTGTTTAGCGAAAGTAGCGGTACGTTTGTGTGGAAAAGATATTTTTTTGTCAGTTTATGTGTAAAAAGATTATTAAAAATATTCCTTTTATGTGAATGAAATGCAATCAGATCAATATCGTTATTATTTATAAATGTTTCAATATCCTGATTAATATCAGAACTGTCAATTAGTTTAAAACTGATATTTTCTGTTTTATGCTTCTCAGAAATATTTTTCTTAAGCTGTTCCATTAATATTTTATTCTGAGATATTTTGTTTTCATTAAGATTAAAATGGATGCAATTTATTTTGATATTAAATTTTTCGAACAGATTTATTATTTTATCAATTACCAGCTCATTTGGCTTTTCAAAATCAGTCATATACATAATATTTGAAATGCTTACTGAAGAATATGATTCAGGAATTGCCAAAACAGGCACATCAGAATGATTCATTATGTTTTTCGAAATACTTCCCAATAAAATACTTTTATTACCTTTACCTCTTGAGCCCATGATAATAATATCCGGTTTATACTCTTTACAAAAATCAATTATTGTATTATCCGGCTTACCGGAAACAAGGGAATATTTGATTTTTACATTTTTAATATTTTCTTTTATTAATTGAGCATTAAGAGTTTTATGTAGTTTTTTTAAGTCTTTATCTGCATTCTTTTCAATTTCAAGAAATTCCTTATTAATTGTTATGTCATAATTTATCCCTGCCGAAAAATTGTTATCAGGATAAATTATATTGTCAAAATACGAATGAAACAAATGAATTTCTGATTCGAACATTTTTGCTATTTGCAAAGCAAACAAGCATGTATTATAAGAATAATCGGAAAAATCAACGGGAAGTAATATTTTTTTCATCTGTTTGGTTTTTATTGTTTCTAATTTAATAAAATACAAAAATACAAATTTTAATAATGGAATTCAAGTGTTGTGCTGATCATTGTAGTCAGGGCTGCAATTGCTATCAGGGTATATGCCCATTTCCCAAGACTAATGGTGTACATATTAATGAATTGTTCAGCAATGATGCAGCCACCCAACCTATAAATGCAATCAAAAAAGCAATATCAAAACCAAATAATACCAATTGTATTTTAAAATGCGCTGAAAGTGCATTTTAAAATTTACAATGGTTAATGCCGATACATAATTAAAGTGCTTTAAGAAGTGGAACGAACTTAAAGCGCATTTTGATTAGTAATCGGTATAAAAACCATAAGCAACTCCTGCACAGATTGACTGGATAAGGTGAGATACTCCAACAGCAGCTCCGGCGTATATTAAACCGGGTCCGAGAGTTTTAATTATTCTTTTTAATCTCATCTTCTATTAAAAAAATTACTAAAAAGCGGAAATATTCAGTTGTTGTTTAATCTCCAAAGTTTCCACGAAAGATCAGCTTGCAATTCTAATATTTTCAATCCGTTAATGGTAATACAACCTTTTTCTTTTCCTTTTTTTAGAAAATGGGTTTCTTGTGGATTGTATATCAAGTCAAAAAGAATATGCTCTGAATTTAAAAACTTATATGGGATGTCCGGGAATTTTTCAATATCAGGAAACATCCCAAGAGGTGTAGTGTTGATAATAATTTGATACGATTCGATAAAGGATTTTGTTATAGCCCAATAAACAACATGTTGTGCTTTTAGAGGTCTGCGGGTAGCTACTGTGCATGGAATGCCAAGCTTTTTTAATACAAACTGAATTGCTTTTGATGAACCGCCGGAACCAAGTAGTAATGCTTTATTATGTCGTTGCTTGAGGAAATTTTTAAGAAATATTTCAAATGCCTTGGCATCAGTATTATATCCAATTAATTTTGTTTTTCCTGATTTCTTTACTATCTTGATGGTATTTACAGCACCTATCATACGGGCATCCATATCAAGTTCGTCAAGATATTTTATAATTCTTTCTTTGTACGGAATTGTTACATTAAGACCTTCAATATCTGGATTTTTTTTTATTAATTCAGGAAATGAGCCAATGTCTTCTAAAGGAAAAAGTTTGTAAACAGAATCCTTAATGTTTTCATTTTTGAATTTTTCAGAAAAATATTTTTCTGAAAAAGAGTGCGAGAGAGGATATCCTATAAGTCCGTATTTTTTCATTAATATTATTTTTCTGAATATTTATTTTAAAACAAAGATAAATACTTTATTATGTAAATGTATATCTTTTTTTATTTAAATTTTGCTAATTTTTCAGTAATCCAAATACTTGCCATTCCAATGAAAACAAAAAATATTGCTAATATTACTTCAATATTGAATACTTCCGGAACAACTTTTTCGAATTTTGCAACTATTGGTTCTCCATTCTTGATTATTTTTTCTCCAAATTCATTAAGTAAATATATTTTATTTTGCCATGGCCATAAAATACTTAATGATCCAAGAATAAAGCCTGTGAGTATTGCAATGGTTTGATCTTTATATTTTTTAAAAACCCACGAGAGTATATGAGAAAAAACCAGCAAACCTACTACTGCCCCTATCAATACAGGAAATAGTATTTCAATGTCGCGATTGTTGATAGCATCAATTGCAACCAGTTGATAATTACCCATTATTACTAAAATGAATGAACCGGATAATCCCGGAAGTATCATACTACAAATGGCTGCCACTCCACAAAAAATGAGATATACAAAACTTGAATTTTCCACAGCTTGATTTAATGTTGAAATATATATTGCTATTGCTGTGCCAATAATAAAAGTAATAATTACACTTACGCTCCATTTATTTATTCTTTTTCCGACAAAATAAACAGATGCTAATACAAGACCAAAAAAGTATGACCATATATAAACCGGATAATTTGTAAAAAGAAAATCAAATATTTTGGCAAGACTTACAATAGCTATTACGATTCCGATTAAAATAGCGAATAAAAAATAAAAATCAGTATATTTAGTAAACTCTTTAAATTTACCTGAAAAAAGAAATTTAAATGCTTTAATATTAAATGCTTTAATTGAGTTTATCAATCTTTCAAATATACCGGTTATCAAAGCAATGGTTCCTCCGGAAACACCGGGAATAACATTTGCGGCACCCATTCCGATGCCTTTAAATATTAGGATTATGAATTCTTTCATGTAATTTTTGCAGTTAATATATTCTCAGTTGCTTGTATTTTTAAAAATCAAGATGTAAAAATTTGAAATTAAAATTTACCTTTATTGAATTTCTAATTTCCAATTTCATAATCCAAATTCATACCCTTGTGTGTTTAAATCAAGCATGGACGTTTTAATTACTAAATTAATTTATTAAACTTTATTTTTTTTGTTTTCAAATGTTTGAATAATATCAATAATATTTTGATTTTTTTTAAGTTCAGCTTGGTATTCAAATATCTGAGAATGTTTTTCAAAATCAAGATTCAACGAAAATTCAAGAGTTTTGTAAGCTTCTTTTATGCGTCCTGAATTTAGCAAATACACAAATAGACGGAAATAAAGATCCGGATTGTTTTTTTGATTAATAATGCCTTGTTCAATAATTTTTATAGCTTTATCATATTCATTTTCAGCGGCAAATATATTTGAAATTATTAACCAAATCTCCTGATTTATCGGATCAATTTCAGCTACTTTAAGATATGATTTCAGTGCTTCTTCTTTGTCATCTATACTATATTGAAGATCACCCAATATTAACCACGAATCAGGATTAACTGAGTCTATCTCAACTGCTTTTGTTAGAAAGTTAATTGCTGTTTTTGTATGTCCCAGTTCATTATAAGATATTCCTGCTCCAATCCATGCATCAGCAAACTGATCGTCAAGCTTAATTGCTTTTTGGTAATTTTTTGATGATGCTTCAAAGTCATTTAACTTTTCATAACATTCGCCGATATAGTAATAAGTAATTGCTTCGGGTTCTTCATGCAAAAAAGTTTCTTTGTAAACTTTTATTGCATCTTGGTGACGATCCATATTGGCATACGAATTAGCTTTATTAAAATATGCAGCTCCGAATGAATCATCTATTGCAATTGCAAAATCATAAGATTCAATGGCTTTTTCAAATAATTCGAGATTATTGTATGATATTCCAAGATTAAACCATGCAGCTTTCGAATAAGGATTAATATCAATAAAATTGCCAAAGAATTTAACAGATTCATCAACGGTTTCACTAAACTCGTAACAAAATGAAAGCTCATAAATTGCTGTTTCACTCTCAGGGTTTATTTCAAGTACCTTTTTTAAATAACTAATTGCTTCTTTATAATCACCAAGATTCTCGTATTCAAAAGCAATATTTGTTAAAGATTCTTCAGTGTCTTCACCATATTCAAGGGCTTTTTTATGTTCTGCAATTGCTTTTTTATGTTCCTGTAGCTCGCTGTAAATGTTTGCTTTTAAAGCATATATATCACTGTTTGTAGGTTCAATTGCTTCAAGCTTGTTTAGTATTTCCAAGGCTTTTTTTTGCTTTTGCGATAAAAGGAAATATTGGGATTTTTTTAATAAAAAGTTTGTATTAGATGGGTGTTGAGCTAATGCAAAATCAATTGCTTGTTTTGAGTTAGCAAGATTATATTCGGAAAGAAAATAATCGATAATATCTTCAAATTCTTCCACATCAAAAAAGTAGTGCTTACCTTTTTGAAGCATGTCTTCAAATCTTTGAATCAATGATGTGATCTCCTTGTCTTGTCTGCCTTCAGAATATTCTTCCATTCAGGTAAAAGTAATAAATTTTTTTTAAAATAATTTGTGGCAAAATTATTAAAATTTTATTAAGGTAAGATATAATTTAAATTATTTAATAATATAAGTCAGGTTAAATGTGAAACCGCTATTTTGTATTTTATATCCATTTTCATCTTTAAATAGTGGTATTAATCCTAAATGATATCTTGTTTCAATTCTACTTGTTTTTGATAAGGCTATTCCACCTCCAAAAACAATGCCTGCATCTATTCTTTTAAAACCTTTATAATTATCAGATTCCGAATTAGATTCATCATTAATTTCGACTATGATTTTTGTTTTTGATGACACTAAATAACTAATATTAGGTCCTATAAATAGAAATGTTTTTAAATTATCTATATCAAGTGAATATTTTGCTAAAACAGTTATTTCAATATAATTCGATTGTATTATTATATCTTCATAAACAAAAACAAGATAATACAAATTACCGATTTTAGCTGTAACCCAACCAGATCCGACAAATTTTGCTCCTTTTTGAATATATTGGATTTCAGGTTGAATTGATAATGAGTTTTTTATCTGGTAATCAATAAAAAATCCCATACTAAAACCAATTCTGGATACATTACGAAAAGAAAATCCTGAGATATCTTCATAATCATTCAATTCATTAGACAGGCTATTTACTAATTTATCATCTTCACCGGAAAATCTTGACATAGTTAAGCCGGATGATAATCCATAATTAATTTCTTGACAGATTGCTATTAATGGAAGTAGTAAAAATAAGGCTAAAAATAATTTTGATTTCATTGTTTTATGGTATTATTTGCTAATTGCGGTAATTCTTTAAATAAAAGATTTTTAGAAGTGTTAAAGATATATAAAATATTTGTAACATTTACCATTGTAAAATACAAAATTTTCTGTAGGTCATTTTGAAAGACAATTGGTATAATCCTTCTTATTAAACTGAATTTGAATATTATGGTAATGAAACAATTGTGATTTTTTTTATTTGAGTTGCCTAATAATATTGCAACCATGTTTTAAGTTTTTCATTTTTTAATCCTTTTAGTATTTTGGTTTTATCTCTCCAAATTGCTTTACTTTTAATTGGAATTTTTGCTTTTGCACAAATTTGCATTGCTCTGGCAGTTTCATATTCGTTAATTATTCTTGAGCCTCCATAGTATTGAAATCGGGAACGTTGTACAAGAATTCCCAGATCGTAATAACTTGCATTATCGGTTACTATCCATATTGCTGCTTGTTCAACTGAGGAGCTTACTTTTTCTTTACTAAGCACATCCATTAACAATTCAAGTTCTTTTTGATTGGAAGAGCGTTGTACATCAAATTTGTCATCTTTTCCGGGTATTTTCTTAATCCTGTTTGCACATGCGGCATCTATACTGTAACTGTGCCAGTTGTCATCTGCCAGATTTATCTTTTTGTGTCTTCTTGTTACCATGTTTTGTGATGATGAACTATGAGAAACAAAAAAAGTACCGGGTGGAATAAGAACTGAGATATTATATGGAACCAACTTCCGTATTTTAACTTTTACCTCTGTTATGTTCGAACCTTTTGTTTTAATTTCAACTTTGTTTTCAATTATTAAATCAAATATATTTTTCCCTTTTTTGTCATTTTTAATGTCGTTAATTCTACTTTGAACTATGTCTTTAAATTCTGAATTTGGAAATTCTTTTACAAACTCCTCTAATTCTTTTATACTATATGAATTGCTGATAATGTTGTATTTAAAATATCCATATCTCTCTTTAATTATATTGGCTAATTTAGAATTAGGATGTCTTGAAAGAAATAGATCGTAATCTTGAAGATTAATTTTTAAGTAATCAATGGCTTTATCATAATATTCATTTGAACACTTTGAATATTTTTCAAAAAAGTAATCAAAAGCATTAATTGAGTTTATGTTTTTAGCATTTTGAAATTCTAAATTTATTAATCTCGTTTTTACATCATTAGTATAAATACCTTCAGGGTATTTGTTAATGAAATCATTATAAGCATTAATTGATTTGTTTTTATTTGCAATTTCAAAATCAAATTTCATAATGATCTTTTCAGCTTTACTTTTATATTCATTAGCAGGATAAACTTTTAAAAAATACTTATAAGCATCAATTGTATTAATTGATTCAGCTTTTTTATATTCAAGCATGATTAATGTCTTTCTTGCCAAGTAATTGTAATGTTTGCAATCAGAAAATCGTTCAAGAAAATCTTTAAAACTTTTAATAGTTTTACTATGTTCAATTTTTAAATACTCAATTTTACAAAGATTATTTTTGGCTTCTTCCGAAAACTCATTTGCTGGATATTTATTAAGAAAATATTCATAGGCTGAACTCGTATTAACTAATTCAGATTTTTTATATTCAGCTTCTTCAGTAAATTCAGAATTCGGAAATTTGTTAATAAATTTTTCGTAAGATTTAACTGTATTTCTTTTACAAGTTCTGTTGAATTTTTTTTCCTGTGAAAATGCAGAAAAACTAATAAGCATTACTAAAAATAGAATCAGTGTTTTCATAATATTTTTTTGTTTTTCTATGGTTTTATGAATTGGTGTTTTTGTTTATTTTGCTGTACTTTTTACATTTTAAAATAATACTAAATGGAAATATAAATAGATAATGAAATAAATAGCACTAAATTAGCGAGTTAGTTATACTTAATAATAATTAAATTAACAACACTAAGTTAGTGCGTAAGTGTTCGTTTTAGTATATTTGTTTTAATGACTGAAGTTAAAAAATAGCAACAAGGTTTATGGCAAAGCCACCATTTTGCATTTTAAAACCATCATCATATTCATCCTTTAAGACAGGGATAAATCCAAATTGATATCTAATATCAGCTCTTAGAGTTTCTGCAAAGTCAAGTCCTACACCTAAGTTAAAGTTTACATCAAGATTTTTAAAACCATCATATTTCTCAGATTCGGAATCTGATTCATCTTCAATTTTTACTTTAACTTTCATTCTTGAAGATACTAAATAACTAATACCGGGTCCTGCAATTAAGTATGGTTTTATATTTTCGGTGCCAAATAAATATTTTGCTAAAACATTTAAATCAACATAATCTATTTGCATTATCATATCTTCCTGAACACGAAAGGTGTAATTATTATAGCCGTCATCAACTGAAATAATTCCATCTCCTGAAAAGTTTGTTCCTTTTTGAATATATTGAATTTCAGGTTGGATTGATAAAGATTTATTTATTTGATAATCAATAAAAAATCCAATCCCAAAACCAGTTCTTGATTTATTTTCAAAAGAAAAATCCGAAAAATCTTCAATTTGGTTTAATTCATTTGAAAGGTCATTTGCGAATTTGTCAGCATCTCCTAGATATTTTGCCATATTAAAACCAACCGATAATCCATAGTGAATTTCCTGACTGATGACAAAAAAAGGGATTAATACTACTAATAATATAATTATTTTCGATTTCATTTTATATATTATCATATTTTAAAATGATTGTTACTTACTCAAAATGCAAGCAGCAGCATTAGGTGCATTTCTGGCATATCGTTCAGAAAGAATTGGGTATTCAAAAAAGCTGCTGCCATCTTCATCAATTTGAGTTCCTGAAATTTTGTGATCTGCTGTAATATGGATTATAATCATTTTGCAAGTGTTATCTGCAATTTGCTGTAACTGATTTTTGTCTATTTTATAAAAGCAACCTATGCCGAATGTAGTAAAACTTAGTCCAACCATTTTCCCTGAAAAATTTCCGCAAGGATATAATGATAATGGTTCTCCATCGTCAAATATTATCACAAGTGAATTATTTTCAAGTATCTCATATCTGGAACTGTAATTCCTAACTTGATAAAAGAATAAATAGTATTCGTTACCAGATTTAACGAAGCTTACAATCCCATTTGTAGAAAACTTACTAAATACCAGTTTTGCTTTTGTCGAAATATCCACATCTACAGAACAATTATCTGATATTGCAAATTTCGTTAATTTCTTAATTTTTTTAAATTTACATTGAGAGTTTACATTTCCATTTAATAGAAATGAAAAAATGATAAATAAGAATAGAAATTTTTTCATAATTAAATAATTTTAAAAGTTAATATATAAACCTAAACTACAATAGTTGCTTTGTATCGTTGGGCTAATCATTATAGAATAAGAAGATTTATCATCTTTGATATAGAGTCTCTTCCATTTGTAGTGAAAAGCACCAATAAATGCACCTATTATTCCAAATCCTGCCGTAATTCCGATAATAATTGGTGCATAATTTACATTTGAATCATCTAAATAAGGATCGGCTTTTACCTCTAAAACTCCGAGTAAGCTTCCAAGTAAGCCACTTCCGGCACCAAGTAATCCGTAAGTTAATGCTTTTGAACCATCTTTTATGGAAAAATATTTAATATATTTAACTGATAGTTGTTCTAATTTTTGTGAATTTAAATTTTTAAAAGTAACAAGAGTGTCATTAGTGAGTTTCAAGGATGTAACTTTGATTATTTTGTAATCCTTTTTATAAATCCTTGCTGTGGAATAATTTTTATTAATCTCAATATATTCCTTTTGAGCAATCAATGCAATACTAAAAAATAGAATCATTAATAGTAAACAGATTTTTTTCATAATTGATAGATTTTAATTAATAATAATTTTAATAATAATATTGCTAAAATAACATTTTTTTTATAAATACGCAATAATGACTTAATTGTAAATATTTTTTAGCATTTTAAATTGACTGAATAGCTATTTTATTTTTATTATTAGTTTTGCACCTAAGAAAAAATCTCAACATGACTTTAATAAAATCAATTTCCGGTATTCGCGGAACAATAGGAGGCAAGCCGGGAGATAATTTAACTCCGCTTGATCTTGTAAAATTTACATCATCTTATGCAAAATTTATCAAAAACAGAAGCAAAAAGAAAAGGATAAAAATTGTTGTTGGGCGTGATGCTCGTATATCCGGAGAAATGGTGAATAATATTGTAGTAGGAACTTTGCAAAGTATGGGTGCCGATGTTCTTGATATTGGCTTGTCAACTACGCCTACTGTCGAAATTGCCGTTACGGATTCAGCCGCCGATGGAGGAATAATTTTAACTGCGAGTCATAATCCGGGACAATGGAATGCCCTGAAATTATTAAATGAAAAAGGAGAATTCCTTTCAGCCGATGATGGTGCTCAGATATTAAATATGGCAGATAAAGAAGATTTTGTTTTTAGTGATGCAGACGAAATTGGTGATTATGATGTAGATGATGAATATATTGAAAAGCATATCGAAGAAATTTTAAAACTACCACTTGTTGATGTTAAAGCAATAAAAAAAGCTAATTTCAGAGTGGCTATAGATTGTGTGAATTCAACCGGAGGTATTGCCATTCCGGCTTTGTTAAGTGCTTTGGGAGTGAATAAAGTTGATGAGATTTATTGCGAGCCAAACGGAATTTTTCCTCACAATCCCGAACCACTTCCTGAAAATCTTACAGAGTTATCAGAATTAGTGATCTCAAATAATGCCGATGTAGGTTTTGTTGTTGACCCTGATGTTGATCGTCTTGCAATAATTTGTGAAAATGGTGAAATGTTCGGTGAAGAATATACTTTGGTATGCGTGGCGGATTATATTTTGCAAAATCAGAAAGGAAATACTGTTTCCAATCTGTCTTCAACAAAAGCTTTGCGTGATGTTACCGAAAAAGCAGGAGAGGAATATTTTGCCTCTGCAGTTGGTGAAGTGAATGTTGTTGAAATGATGAAAGAAAAAAATGCCGTGATTGGCGGTGAAGGTAATGGTGGAGTTATTTATCCCGAATTGCATTATGGTCGGGATGCTCTTGTTGGCATTACATTATTTCTAACTTATCTTGCCAAAAAAGGTATGAAAGTTTCTGAACTCAGAAAAACTTATCCTGAATATATTATCTCTAAAAATAAAATTCAACTCTCACCCGAAATTGATGTTGATAAAATCTTATCCGAAATCAAGAAAATTTATAAAGATCAAAAACTGAATACAATAGATGGTGTAAAAATCGAATTTGAGAATGGATGGGTGCATCTGAGAAAGTCAAATACCGAAGCAATAATCAGAATTTATTCTGAAAGTAGTTCAATTGAAAGTGCTAATAAATTGTCTGATATGATAAAGAATGATGTGGATAGGATTGTGAATTTTGGGAAATAAGGGAAATATGGAAATCCATACGGATTCCCTCTGGTCGTAAGGGAAATAGGGGAAATAGGGGAAATAGGGGAATGACTTATATGTCCTTATATGTCTTATATGGTTCGAAAAAAAAACCATAAAAGCAAAAAAATTGAAATTGATAAAATGTATTTTTAATCAAATATTTTATATTTTTGGCAAATGCCTCAACGAAAATCAAAAAAAAGAAAAAAAATAAAATACAGAAAGGTAGTTTTTAAATTATCTGCAACACAAAAAAAGTCACTTGATAATTATTGTGCTGCACGACAAACAACTCCTAATAAACTGATAAAGAAAAGTATCAGCAGGTTTATCAATGGCTTTTCTAAAAATGTTCCTGACAAATTTTGTATTTCCGAAAATCAACTTGAACTTTTTGGGGAAGAATGAGATAATGGATTTTAAATTTAAAATTTAGGATTTAAGATTATAAATAATTTTCCACTTTCTTGCTTTTTTCATATTTCTTTGTATATTTACAGGGTAAATTTTCTGTTTTTAAATTTCAGTCATTTTAAATCCCGAAGCAGAGCTTCGAGGATGCT
>JAIORY010000267.1 GCA_021107915.1 Bacteroidales bacterium
ATAAATCCTTTTTCTATTCCCCACAATTCGTCAAGAATCATAATTAGTGGAGCTACATTATTTGTGGTACAGGATGAATTTGAAATTATTACATCATTTTTATCAATAATCTCATCATTCACTCCAAGTACAATATATTTCACACCATTGCTTTGTCCTTTGGCAGGAGCCGAAATTATTACCTTTTTTGCACCTGATTTTTCAATATGTTTTATTGCTTTGCTTTTTGTAACAAATTTCCCGGTCGCCTCAATTACAACATCAATATCCAATTCTTTCCAGGGCAATTTCTCAGGACTTTTTTCCGTAAATACTTTTATTGTTTTTCCATTGACAAATAATTTGTCTTTATTTATTTCTATTTCACCATCAAAGCGTCCATGAACTGAATCATACTTTAATAAATGAGCAAGTGTTTTGGGATCAGCCAGATCGTTAATGGCAACTACTTCCATTTTTGGATTTTCCATTAATTTCCTTAAAGTGATCCTGCCGATTCTACCAAATCCGTTTATTGCTACTCTTATTTTTGACATTTATTTTTATTTTTTACAGATGGCAAAATTATAATTTTTAAAGAAGAATTTAGGAATATTTGAGATTTAAATAATGAGTCCACTCCAAAAAGTTTTTTTAGCCACTAAAACACAAACTCACTAAATTTCACTAAAAATAATTTATTGATATTCTTTGTTTTGTGGATTTTTGTGTTTTTGTGTTTTTGTGGCATTTTTTATTTTTTGATTTTTCGGAGTGGGAACAATAATAAAATTAACCACAGATTCACAGATTAAAAAAATTAAGTTTCTTAATCTGTGAATCTGTGGCAATTATTTATATCTATACAAAATCAAAATTTCATCAACATAATTGACTTTATGAACAAACATTAATCAGTGACTAAAACTAAGTATTTTTGGTGTGGCTTCTATGAAGGCGTCAAGAACGTCCCGATAATTATCGGGATGCGAGCATAACGAAGTTATTGACGTTTTCTTAGAGGCACAAATTACCTAATCAAGGTAACAGTACCATATAATTCGTCAGATTGACCGAGGTTATTTTTGTAAGTTACATAATAAATATATGTTCCCATTGGAGCATCGTTTCCGTTTATTTTACCATCCCAGCCTTCGCCAAGCCGATTAGTGTAAAAAATACGTTCGCCCCAGCGATTGAAAATACTCATACTCACCTCTTCAATTCCAATACCTATCATATCAAATGTTTTATTTTCGCCAATACTGTTTGGCACAAAAGCATTAGGCATATAAATTCGTGGGTGAGGTTTTATCATAACTTGCTTATAAGCAGTATCGGTACAGCCAAAAATATTTTCACTTATAAGTTGAATAACAAAAGTTCCGGTATCACTATATGTATGAGTGAAATTTTCATCATAAGCAAAATTTCCATCAGCAAGATCCCAAATCCATGAAACTGCATCAATCGAAGAATTATCATTAAAACTTATAGTTGAATTTTCAATTGAAGTAAGAGTTGGAGTTACCGTAAAATCAGCAACAGGATTTGGATTTGCCTGAATAAAGCTGTTTACTGTTTTTGTATCATCACAATTTCCGTTAAAAACAGTCAGAGATAAATCATAAGTTCCTGCTTCGTTATATGTATAAATTCCCTGTTGTTGATTAGAATTATCACCATTTCCAAAATCCCAAAGATATTCCGTTTCAGGAATTAGATTTGATGAATTATTAATGAAATCAATAGTAAAAGGCACACAACCACTAATCTCTGAAACATCAAAATCAGCCATGGGTGTTGGATTTACCTGAACTGTGTCGTAAGTAACATAACTTTCGCAGCCATTTTCAAAAACTTTCAGACTGATTATTTTTTCGCCTAATGAAGACCAGTAAACATTAATGGGACCTTGTCCTGATCCTGTAGAATTTCCATTATCGAAATCCCAGTCATAAGTAGCACCGGAAGTAGCATTACCTGAATAATTAATATAAACAGGTTCATTTTCACAAGCACTTTCTGCAGTTAAATCAAAAGTTGACATAAGCTGATCTCTAACAGCAACCAAAACAGAAGAAGTATTTTCACATGTTGTTGAAAGATCAGTTCCTT
The DNA here is from genome assembly GCA_021107915.1 of Bacteroidales bacterium. Taxonomy (GTDB): domain Bacteria; phylum Bacteroidota; class Bacteroidia; order Bacteroidales; family JAIORY01; genus JAIORY01. The sequence continues at coordinate 2,098 of JAIORY010000267.1, forward strand.
GCAAAGTATAAATAGTATTTTGCAAAGGAGTAACAAGTGGGTTAGGACTGGTTTCCTGTCCTGATAAAGTAGGATCAACAGGGTCGGAAGTCCAGTAATATTCATCAGCTCCGCTTGCATAAAGTTGAATAGTATCTTCAAAACAAATAATTGACGATGCTGATGTAGCTTCAACATCAGGTAAAGGATCAACAAAAACAGTAACCGAGTCGGTATCGTAGCATCCATCAAAAACCTCAATAATATAAACAGTGGTTACTTCGGGGCTGACGTCAATATTTGGAGTTGTTTCACCGGTATTCCATTCATATTCAACACCACCACTTGCCGACAAAGTTGTTGTATCACCAAAACATATTGTTTGATCGGGACCTGCATTAGCTACAACTTCATCATTAACAAAAACCCAAACCGAATCAACGGCAGTATTGTTGCAAGCATCTGTTACGAAAACCCAATATTCTGTGTCCACGAGTGGCGAAACATTTATTGTTTGCGTTGTTTGTCCGGTATTCCATTCATAATACAAGCCACCTCCGGCAGTAAGATCGGTAGAATTATTTAAACAAATAGTAACATCTTCGCCGGCATTTGCCTGAGGACTAGCAACAAAAACTGTTACAGTATCAGCATCCTGATTTCCACATGCATCAAAAACAATTACAATATATGTTGTTTCTTCTTCGGGGCTAACCAATATTGTTTGTGTTGTATCTCCGGTGCTCCATTCATAAGAAGAACCACCATATCCCGTTAAGGTTGCCGTATCATAAAGGCAAATTGAAGTATCAACACTTACTCCGGCTGTTGGTCCAATAACATCAACAAAAACCGAATCCACCAAAGTATCTCCACAAGCATCCCATTGTTTTACCAGAAAGTCAGTAGGATTCATCATTGTAATAAATGGATTGGCGGTAGTATCAATAATAACTGTATCATTAATTATCCACTGATAAAAATAAGGTGGCATACCTCCTGCTTCTATTGTGTAAAGCTGAACAGAGTCTTCGCAATGGACAATAGTATCCTCCCTTGCTATCATATCATATTCCGGTTTATCATAAATTTCAAATATAATTGTATCATAATTTGGCTCACATAATGAAGTATTATATCTGATCTTAACGGTTTCAAAACCTTCGGGAATTTCATCATAGAAAGCAATTACCGGAATTTCTACAATTCGATATCCCTGAGGTATCATAAGTGTATCAGGAATGGTATCGTAATCAATGCCATTTGTTGCAGTACCAAAAATCTCAATCGGAATAAAAAAATCTTCAGTTGCATGATTATCAAGTTCAAATGTTAATAGTGCATCATTACAATCTTCAACCGCAATAGAATCAATATATTGTGAACCAAAAGCACAACTTCCGGCAATACCAACGCTTGTAAAGCTGTTTGCCCCAAGAAACACACCTGAATCATATATTCCATCACCACCATCACCAACGGCAAGTTTAATATGATATCTTTCGCATGGAGTAACTGATGCTCTGGCAACAAGAGTAGTATGAATACCAAAAATTGTATCTATTGTAAAAGCATCATACTGAATTGATTGTTCTGAATTATGAAGTAAGTAATTACAATATTCACAAGGTCCATTATTACTCGTACCATTATTAACAGTATTAATTGAAACCGGTGTTGGAGGAGAAGTAAGAGGAATTAATGCAATATTTTTACTGCTATTACTGTATGGACCACTAATTCCCGGTCCGCTTATAAAAAAGCCAAAAGCATCATTAACAGTAGAATTGGCATATTCATGGTATTCTTCAGAAGCAAATACATATTCGAATTCAACTATTGATGATTGCGGAATAAAATTAAATTCCAGCACACAAGCATCATGAGAAGTAACACCTGATATTGCCGCAAGATCCGAATCACCTGCAGCAAAATTTTCGAATCCGGCACTACTCGAACTATTAGGTCCGGCAGAAATACTTGCTTTACCCGAAGTAAGTATAATCCCATTATCGAAACCAATATTTGACAAACCTCCAAACGAACCGGATGCAATGGTAACACCGGTATATGTAACATCACTAAATTCAACACCCGGCCCAACAAGTATCTGTACCATTTCCTCGGGTGTTAAGCTGGAATTTGTAAAATATGGGAATTGGGAATAAATATTTTGAGAAAGACAGATAAAGAGTAAAACAATCCCAAACCTAAATACTTTTAAATGTACCAGAAACTGCCTAAACATGATTTATTTATTTGATAATTATTAATAATTTTGATTTTCCCTAATTCAAAAAATACTAAGTATTTTTAATAATCGGCTAATATATATAAAACTTCTAAGTCAGCAAAAATACCATCTCGAAATTTAAATTAAATTACAAGTTTGGCATCGAATCAAGCAAAATTCTTATTCCTTTAATTTGAGAATAAAACTTTAAAATGATATAAAAATGGAACGCTGATTACGCGGATAAGCACTGATTCTCGCGGAAAAATCTGTAAGGAAATTTTCTTCTTTTTACATTCAAAAAGCAATATCTTCTATTATTTCCTTTATTCCAATATTCCATTTTTCCATTGAAGGTTACTAACCTAAAAAAAGGTTAGCAACCTTTTGCTTTCCAACATTCCATTTTTCCAGCATTCCCTTATTCCCCATATTTCCCCCTTGTCGGATAAAATAACCTAATACGAAATATTTAAGAACTTTTAAGTTAATATCAAGTAAGCATACATTAATATTCTTTACTTTTACTGCTCGAAAAAATTTATAAAAACAAAATTATCATTATGGAAAATATTAAAAATTATATTGAAGAAAACAAAGACAGATTTCTTGAAGAACTTTTTGAATTGATTAGAATACCTTCTATTAGTTCGATAAAAGAACACAAAGACGACATGATGAAGGCTGCCGAAAAATGGAAAGAAATTATTCTTGCTGCAGGTGGAGATAAAGCCGAAGTAATGCCTACCGATGGAAATCCTGTTGTTTATGGCGAAAAAATAATTGATGAAAATGCACCAACAGTTTTGGTTTACGGTCATTACGATGTTATGCCTGTTGACCCTGTTGATCTTTGGAATACTACACCATTTGAACCGGTAATTAAAGACGGAAAAATCTGGGCTCGTGGAGCCGACGACGATAAAGGACAAGCATTTATGCACGCCAAAGCATTTGAATTCATGGTAAAAAACAACAACTTACCTTGTAATGTGAAGTTTATGATTGAAGGTGAAGAAGAAATCGGATCACCAAGTCTTGGAAAATTCTGTGATGAAAACAAGGAATTATTAAAAGCAGATATTATTCTTGTTTCGGATACCGGAATGATAGCCGAAGATATTCCTTCTATTACTACAGGTTTACGCGGACTTTCCTATTGGGAAGTTGAAGTTACAGGTCCAAACCGTGACCTTCACTCTGGATTGTTTGGCGGAGCTGTTGCTAACCCTATAAATATTCTGGCAAAAATGATTGCTCAGACTACCGATGATGATGGAAAAATTCTTATCCCCGGTTTTTACGATGATGTAATTGAATGCTCAGATGCAGAAAGAGAATTAATGGCAAAAGCACCATTTAACGAAGAAGAATACAAAAAAGCAATTGATGTAAAAGAGCTTGCCGGCGAAAAAGGATACACAACAGGCGAACGCACCGGAATTCGCCCATCATTTGATGTTTGTGGCATTTGGGGTGGTTACACAGGCGAAGGAGCAAAAACTGTTCTTCCTTCAAAAGCTTCTGCAAAAATCTCAACACGTCTGGTTCCAAATCAGGATAATGTGAAAATTTCGGAAATGTTTAAAGAATATTTTGAATCAATTGCACCGGCAAGTGTAAAAGTAAAAGTTACACCTTTGCACGGCGGACAAGGTTATGTTTGTCCGATTGACATTCCGGCTTATGAAGCTGCTGAAAAAGCACTTCAAAAAGTTTACGGAAAACAAGCAGTTCCTGTAAGAAGCGGTGGAAGTATTCCTATCATTTCAACATTTGAAGAAAAACTTGGATTAAAATCTGTTTTAATGGGATTTGGATTAGAAAGTGATGCAATTCATTCACCAAACGAAAATTATCCGCTCAATCAATTCTTTAACGGAATAGAAAGTCTTCCATGGTTTTATAAATATTTTGCTGAGATGTAAAATGACTGAAATTGGAAATGACTGAAATGACTAAAATGTAAAATGACTAAAATGTAAAATGTAAAAATGATTTGCAGTTTTTTCAATCTTAAATCTTAAATCATAAATTCCTTATCTGTGAATCTGTGGCTTATAAACATGAAATCCTCCCGTACGGGAGGATTTTTTTATTTTATCTCTTTCTAAATTCTTCTATTGCACTATCAAGAAAATCAACAAATTCATCAACATCAAGATCATAAGCTCTGGGTTTTACAAGTGATTTGCCATCATTATCAAGTAAAACATAATACGGTTGTGCATTTACTTTAAATCTTGATATCTGAAAATCAGCATATTTTTTACCGACAGTTTTTTTCACTTTTCCGTCAAAAACAGAGGTGATCCAATCAGATTCGGGTAGTTTTGTTTTATCATCCACGTAAAGTGCAATAATAATAAATTCATCATTCAAACGCTGAAGCACCCGTGTATCAGACCAAACATTAGCTTCCATTTCACGACAGTTAACACAACCGTGACCGGTAAAATCAATAAACACAGGTTTATTTAATTCTCTGGCACATTTCATTCCCTGTTCGTAATCAAAATATCCATGAAGTCCGTGAGGCAAATGAAGAAAGTCATTATATTTTGGTTCTTCACAAATTGATTTTTTTCTTTTAGAATTTCCATTATAAGAAATTGTTCTTGCATTTTCGCGAATAATATCATTCAAATCAAAATCGTGTGATTGCTGTGGAGGAAGATATCCTGAAATAGCTTTTAGGGGAGCACCAAACATTCCGGGAATAAGATAAACCACAAAAGTAAAAGTAACTATTGCAAGTAAAATTCGTGGTACGCTAATAAATTTCAGATCACTGTCGTGAGAAAATTTTAGTTTTCCGAGAAGATAAAATCCCATCAAAACAAAAATAACAATCCAAAATGCAAGATAAACTTCACGATCGAGAATACCCCAATGATAAGTTTGATCGGCAATACTCAAAAATTTAAGACCAAGTGCAATTTCAATAAAACCCAAAACAACTTTAACTGAATTTAACCAGCCTCCTGATTTCGGAAGTCCGCTTAACCAAGCAGGGAAAAACGCAAACAAAGTAAATGGAATGGCAAATGCCAGCGAAAATCCAAACATCCCGATTATTGGTTTAAGAACCATTCCGCCCGCCGATTCAACGAGAATTGCACCAACGATAGGTCCGGTACAAGAAAAAGAAACCAAAACCAAAGTAAATGCCATAAAAAACGCACCTGAAATTCCACCTTTGTCAGCTTGCTTATCGGATTTGTTAACCATCCAGCTTGGAAGCGTAATCTCAAACATCCCAAGAAATGAAGCAGCAAAAAACATAAATATAAGAAAGAAAAAGACATTGGGTAACCAATGAGTACTTAACCAATTAGCAAAGTTAGCTCCGAGAGTTATTGCTACAACTGTACCGGCAATAGTATAAATTGCAATGATTGAAAGTCCGTAAATTGATGCCTGAAACCTACCTTTGGATTTACTTTCGCCACCTTTCATAAAAAAAGTTACCGTCATCGGAATCATTGGAAACACGCATGGAGTAAGAATTGCAGCAAAACCGGCAAAAAATGAAATAAAGAAAAATAACCATAATGATGATGTTTCCGTTTCATTATCCACAACATCTGATACAGATATTTTTTTATCATCAACACCAGAAGCACTTTTTTGAAATTCAGTAGTTTTTTCAATCTCATTTGTTTTTGAAGCTACTACACTTTTATCAGCATTAAACTTAAACTCAAAATCAACATCTGTTGGTGGTAAACATTTTGTGTCATCACAACACATAAATTCCAGATAACCTTTAATTGTAACCGGAGAATAAGTTAGAAGTTTTACTTTTTGTTTAAACACTGCTTCGTGAGCAAAATACTTAAGCGTCATTTCAAAATTCGGATCATACTCTTCAATCGACTCTGTTTCTGTTACTTTGCCAATTAACTCAAAACCTTCAGTTTCCTCGAAAGTAAAGACCGTAGCCGGAGGACTCATTGGAATATCCTGAGAATAAAGATGCCACTTATTCTCAATTTCCGCAGCAAAAACTAATTCATATTCATTTTCTGAAATTTTAGTTTTGCTGAATCCCCATTTAACAGGTTCAAGGATTTGTGAAAATCCGGAAACTGAAAAAAGAATAATTAATACCGCTATAATAGCTTTTGAAAGTGATTTTTGCTTAAATATTTTCATGTTTGTTTTTTTTCTGAGGCAAAAATAATAATTAATTATAGATAATTTTATATACAAATGTTAACATGTATTAATTTTTGTAAATTACTTTTTTTTGAAAAACTGATACAATTCGATTTTATATAAAACGATACATACTTGACAACCAAATTACCTTAAAGGTTGCTTTGAATAAAACGGTTGAGTTTAAATAAATTGGGGAATAGGGGGAATAGGGGAAATATGGAAATACCTTATACCTTTATTACCCATATACCATTTTAATAATTTATCCTTGAAAAGCAAGCCTAAAAACCTGCTTTGTATTTTTTGTAATCCGGTAACGATTATCAATTCGATGCCCGATTATCCAAACAATATTTTCGCCTGAACATAATAACCAAATCTGTTCTTTCTGGATTATTGATAATTTTTGATCAATAAAAAAATCGCTTAATTTCTTCTTTCCGGTCATGCCGAATGGTACAAAAATATCTCCCTTTTTCCACTTTCGTAAAATAAGCGGGAACTCAAGCTTTGAATAATCAAGGCAGGCTATGTTTTTATCATAAGACAACTCAATTTTTTTTTCGATTTTAATTTTTAACCTTAGCGGAGATAATATTTCTTTATCAGATTTATTAATAAAAAACTCTTGATCTTCATTATTCGTTAAAGAAGTTATTATTAAACTATTTCGATCTTTCAGCAAACGGTGAGTAGGAGAATAAAACTGTTTTCCTGAAATGCCTTCGAGAGAAATTGTAATATTTTCAACATCCGAAAAGCTAAAATTATAAGGCAGAAGAAATTCGTATAGATAAGTCTTGAGAGGTTTTAGTTTTTGGAGTTCATCAATTAAAATAACTACATTTTCTTTCTCCTCTTTGACAGCTTTCTTTTTCTTTTTCTCAATTTCTTTAAAATAAATATTTTCAGTTTCCGCAAAACGGCTAATGTTTTTTTGCATCACTTTTTCGATATCCGGTTCAATTTCTTTAATTACCGGCAAAAGTTTATGCCTGATTTTATTTCTTAAATATTTGTCAGATAAATTAGATTTATCTTCTCTGAACTTAATTTTTTTTTCTTTTTGGAAAGCTTCAATTTCATCTCTACCGGTAAATAATAGTGGTCGAATTACATTTCCCTGCTTGGGCAAAATACCGTGAAGTCCGCTAATACCGGTTCCCCGAATTAAATTAATAAAAAATGTTTCAATAGAATCGTCGCGATGATGGGCAGTTGCAGTAATTGTATAATCTTCATTTTTTAATAATTCCGTAAACCAAAAATACCTCAACTCACGAGCAGCCATCTGTATTGAGATTTTATTTTCGTCAGAATAATTAAAGGTATCAAATCTTTTTATAAAAAAGGGAACTTTAAATTTTTCGGCAAGATCTTTTACAAACTTTTCATCTTTATCAGAATCTTTTCCACGCAATTTAAAATTACAATGCGCAATTCCAAAATCATATCCGGCAAGAAAAAAAAGTTCAGCCATCACAACCGAATCAATACCACCGCTAACTGCAAGGAGTATTTTATCATTTGGCTTAAATAACTTTTCGTTTTCAATATATCGTTTAAATTGCTCAATCATAATCAGCAAACTAATATAATTTTTTTATAATAATACTCAACAAACTTATAAAAAAAATAAACATTCTTTTAATAAAACCAAGAAAGCCTTCTGCAATTAAGTAGAAGGCTTTGGTTAAACTATATTTTGTTGTTCTTATATCTCCCAAGTATTTCCGCTGGCAAGCAAATCATCAACAGTTTTAAGTGGTGATGTTTCTTTACTAATTTTAATTATCTCGTCAAGAGAGTCATTGTAAGTATCATGTTTTACCGATCTGATAACACCCATTGCCATTGGGAAAAGTGGTGGAGCCATTCTGGCAAGCATACTATGCATTCCGGGATCTTCCGAATACTGATCATGAATTAAAATATCATCTTCGGTAATTTCATTTTCACCAATTTTAACAACTTTAAGTTTTACTCCTTCACAAATAATCCCTTTATCTTTATTCTTTCCAAAGATCATAGGTTTTCCATGTTCAAGTTGTAATTGATTATCATCTTTTGTTTCTTTTGAAGAAACAAGTTCATGAGTATTATGATTAAAAATAACACAATTCTGAAGTATCTCAACTACTGAAGTTCCGTGATGTTTAGCAGCTTCAAGCATAACTTTCACCATCATTTTTGGATTATTGTCAATAGTTCTGGCAAAGAAACTACCTTGTGCACCAATCACTAATTCACCTGTATTAAATGGGTTTTCGTAAGTACCGTCAGGGGAAGTTTTAGTTTTAATCCCTTTCGGGGAAGTTGGTGAATATTGTCCTTTTGTTAAACCGTAAATTCTGTTATTAAACAAAAGAATATTCAAATCAATATTTCTTCTTATAACATGAATAAAATGATTTCCTCCAATTGCCATCGAATCACCATCGCCTGTAATCACCCAAACACTAAGATCGGTATTTGCAATTTTAACTCCGGAGGCTATCGCAGCAGCTCTACCATGAATCCCATGAATCCCATAAGTATTCATATAATAAGGAAATCGCGATGAGCAACCAATACCGGATATTACAACAAAATCTTCTTTACGGATACCAAGTTGAGGAAAAACTTTTTCGACAGAAGATAAAATAGCATGGTCGCCACAACCCGGACACCATTTTACCATTTGGTCGCTTTTAAAATCTTCCTTTGTTAATAGCGGAATATCTTTTAATGCTTGTGCTTCCATTTTATTTATTATTTTTCTCAAGGATTGTTTTAAATTTTTCTTCGAGTTCTGCAACCATAAATGGCAAACCTTGAATTTTACTAAAGCGTTCGTATGTATATTGCGGGAATTTTGATTTCAGATAATGAATAAACTGCCCGTTATTCAATTCACAAACAACAATATGTTTGTATCTGCTAAATATCTCATCTGTATTTTTAGGAAGAGGGTTAATATATTTAAAATGTGCAAGATCAACATCCATTCCTTTTTTTCTCAATTCTTCAACAGCGGTAAGCATAACACCATAAGTTCCGCCCCAACTAACAACCAACAAAGCACCTGAACCATTGCCAATTACTTCTTGTTTGGGAATATAATTTGCAACGCGTTCTACTTTTTCATTCCTAAGTTCAACCATTAGCTGGTGATTTTTAGGATTATGAGAAACATTTCCTGTAATATTTTCTTTTTCAAGGCCACCTAATCTGTGTCTTAAACCTTCGGTTCCCGGAAGTGCCCATGGGCGACTTAGTTTCTTTTCATCTCTTTTGTATGGTTGATAATCCGAATCATTTGCTTTAACGATAGGAGGAATTATTTCATCTAAGCTTGCAACTTTTGGTATTTTAAATATTTCTGATCCGTTTGCTATTGATCCATCAGTAAGAAGAATAACCGGAGTCATGTGCTCAAGAGCCAGCTTTGAAGCTTCAAAAGCTGAGTAGAAACAATCTGAAGGACTGCCGGCAGCCATAACAATACAAGGGCTTTCACCATTTCTGCCATATAATGCCTGCATAAGGTCTGATTGTTCTGATTTTGTAGGCAATCCTGTTGAAGGACCTCCACGCTGAACATTAACAATAACCAAAGGTAATTCGGTCATAATTGCTAACCCGATAGCCTCACTTTTAAGTGAAAGTCCCGGACCTGATGTTGAAGTAACAGCAAGCGAACCCGCATAACTTGCACCAATAGAAGAACAAATACCTGCAATTTCATCTTCAGCCTGAAAAGCTTTTACTAAAAACTGTTTGTTTTTTGAAAGCTCCTGCAAAATTTCAGATGCAGGAGTAATAGGATACGAACCGAGAAACAAATTTCTGTCTGCGCGTTCGGCAGCAGCCATTAATCCCCATGCTGTAGCAATATTACCTGTAATATTCCGGTATAGTCCCTTTTTAAGTGGAGCCGGTTTTACCTTGTAAGTAGGATTTATTGCCTCAACATTTTCAGCATATAAATAACCTGCTTTTAAAACTCTTTTATTTGCCTCAATTATTTGGGGTTTTGACTTGAATTTTACTTCAAAAAAATCGTTAACTGAATCTAATTTTCGATTAAATAAATATAGCACAACCCCGAGAGCAAACATATTTTTACTTTTCAGGGCAACCTTATTATTTAAGCCAAGGTCTTTTACTGCTTCCAAAGTCATTTTTGAAATTGGAGGATTTACGATAGTGTAGCCGGTTAAAGAATTATCTTCAAGGGGATTTGCATCATAACCTGCTTTTTCAATTCCTTTATCAATAAATGCAGTATTGTCAACTATTATTATTCCATTTGACTTTGTCCAGATCAAATTTGCTTTTAGGGATGCAGGATTCATAGCTATCAATACATCAGCTTTATCACCTGAAGTATGAATATCTGTATGTCCAAAATGCACTTGGAATCCTGAAACTCCCGCAATAGTTCCCTGCGGGGCTCTAATCTCGGATGGGTAATCCGGGAAAGTTGCAAAATCATTCCCTGCAAAAGCAGTTGAATCTGAAAAAAGTGAGCCGATTAGTTGCATTCCGTCTCCGGAATCACCGGCAAATCTTACCACAACATCTTCTCGTTCTTTGACGAGCTTGTTTTTAGCCATGTGAAATTTAAGTTATAAATATCGCTGCAAAGTTACATGATTTATTTGTTGTAAAAACAAGAAAAAATGCACTTTTTTTAAATTATTTTGTAACATCTATTTAGAGTCCGTCCATAAAGTCTTGTTCTAACAATTTAAGATTTAAAAATTCAGATTTAAAATTTAAAATTGTTGATATTAGCGGATTCTATAAATTTAAGTCTAAAATCTAAAATCATAAATCTAAAATTTTATCAACATAATTGACTTTATGGACAAACACTATTTATTCAAAAAAATAATCAAAAAATAATTCAAAAATTCTGAATAATAATTATATTTGCAAAATAAATAAAATTCATAAATTATTAACAAAAACTTAATTTATTATGGCTTACATAATTAATGATGATTGTACTGCTTGTGGTACTTGTATTGATGAATGCCCTGTTGAGGCTATTTCCGAAGGTGATATTTATGTTATCGATCCAGAACTTTGCACTGACTGTGGAGCATGTGCAGATGTTTGTCCGGTAGAAGCAATTCATCCTGAATAGGACTATTTGACCTACAGTTTTAATAAAAATTCTGTAAAAGTCCATCTTAATAAGATGGACTTTTTTAGTTTTATGTTGTTTGTAGTGAGTTTTTTGGCTGTTGGCTGTTGGCTTTTAGCTGTTGGCTGACTGCCAACTGCTGACTGCCTACTGTGGACTGCCAACTTATTAAACATTCAACACTCAACATACAACACTCAATTTTTAATTTCTGCTTTTTTACTTTATCATTGATTATTGAGTGTTCTTTTTAGCTGTTGGCTTTTAGCTGTTGGCTTTTAGCTATTGGCCGACTGCCAACTGCTGACTGCCTACTGTGGACTGCCAACTTATTAAACATTCAACAATCAACATACAACACTCAATTTTTATTATTTCTTCATATTCGATTTTTTTACTTTTTACTTTTAACTTTTAACTTTTTACTTTTAACTTTTAACTTTTAACTTTTTACTTGTTTATTGAGTGTTGCTTATTGAGTGTTTTTTGGCAAAAAATTATTTTACCTTTTTTTCCTTTTCACCATAATTATTTTTTAATAATGTCTAATTTTGAAAAAAATCTTATCTGAGGAAAAATGAGACATAAAATCGACTTTTTAATAATAGGATCAGGAATTGCAGGATTAACTTATGCCTTAAAGGTTGCAGATAAAGGCAAAGTGATGATCGTAACAAAATCAAAAATTGATGAGACTTCTACAAATTATGCACAAGGAGGAATTGCCGCAGTAATGTACACCCCTGATACTTACGAAAAACATATTAAGGATACTTTAAAAGCCGGTGATGAACTTAACAACGAAAAAATTGTACGACTGACAATTACAGAATCGACAGAAAGAATAAAAGAACTTATTGAATGGGGGACAGAATTCGATAAAAAAGAATCAGGAAAATATGATCTTGCAAAAGAAGGAGGTCATTCCGAATATCGGGTTCTTCATCATAAAGACAGTACCGGTCATGAAATTCAAAGAGCATTGATCAGTCAGGCAAAAAAACATAAGAATATTGAAATTCTCGAAGATCATTTTATAATTGATATTATCACACAACACCATCTTGGAAAAAAAATAAATAAAAAATCTGATGATATTCAATGTTTTGGTGCTTACGTTTTAAATCCACAAAAAAATAAAATATATACAATTCTGGCAAAAACTACTTTAATTGCAACCGGCGGAGCAGGAAATGTATATAGTACAACAACAAATCCGGTTATTGCAACCGGAGATGGAATTGCAATGGTTTATCGTGCAAAAGGTAAAATTGAAAATATGGAATTTATGCAATTTCACCCAACTTCACTTTATAATCCTGATGAAAAACCATCTTTCTTAATAACGGAAGCTCTCAGAGGTTTTGGGGCAATTTTAAAAACTACTGACGGAAAAGAATTCATGCAGAAATATGATGAAAGAGGCTCTCTTGCTTCCCGCGATATTGTTGCCCGTGCCATCGACTCAGAATTAAAGATAAGTGGGGAGGAACACGTTCATCTCGACGCTACTCATCTCGACAATAATAAACTAATTGTACATTTTCCGAAAATTTATGCAAAATGCCTGAGTATCGGGATTGACATCACTAAAGAAAAAATCCCTGTAGTTCCTGCTGCGCATTATAGTTGTGGAGGTATTATTATAGATGAATTCGGTAAAACTTCTATTAAAAATTTATACGCTTCAGGTGAATGCTCTTCAACAGGATTGCATGGAGCTAACCGCCTTGCTTCAAATTCATTGTTAGAAGCAGCAGTATTCTCTCACAGAGCAAGTATTGATGCTAAAAAAATTATTGATTCTATTAAATTTAATGATAATATTCCGGATTGGGATACTTCGGGAACTGTGCTGAACGAAGAGATGATACTTATTACTCAAACAACTAAAGAACTTCAATCAATCATGAGTAATTATGTTGGTATTGTTCGCTCTGATCTTCGTTTAAAACGAGCCTTGGATCGATTAGAAATTATATATCAGGAAACTGAAGAACTTTATGAAAAATCAATTTTAACTGTTAATATTTGCGAACTCCGAAATCTTATCAACGTTGCTTACCTGATAATTAAAATGGCAATGAAGAGAAAAGAAAGTCGTGGTTTGCATTTTTCTATTGACTATCCTAAGCCAGATAAACTGGAAATTACAAATATCAAAAAAACAAAACACAAATAAA